>JASHQO010000091.1 GCA_030039105.1 Xanthobacteraceae bacterium | reverse complement strand
CAGGTCGCGGCGCCAGGTCGCGGCGCCAAGTCTCCGGACCAGTCGTGAAACCAAATAAACCGTCGGCTGTTCTCGCTTTGGGTGGTCGGCAAGTTGCAAAGCGGAGAATGCCTCGATGTGCGACTATAGTCTTACCGGTGTCCAATCACGACCGGCGAAGGTCGGTGACGCGCTGATCACCCGCAACTTCGGTACGGGAACGCGCGGCTTTTGCGCATCAAGCGATGCCGCCGTCGCGGTATGCATCTTGCCGGGGACCGAGCTGGCTTTCGCCGACACCGTCAAATGCGATGCGACCGGCCTGCTGCCGTGGCGGGACAGAGTGATCAATCACACGACGGCGATCTTCCGCCAGGTCAACAGGCAGAGACTGGCCGCCCATCACGACGCGCTGGAATTTCCCGACGGCAAGGTCGTGCTGCTGACGCTGCTGCGAGAGGGTCAGCGGGCAACGGTGCTGCAGTTGCCGGCCACGCCGAAGTCGCCCGAGGAAGCTGCCCTGCAGCGTCGCGCGGCCCACGCCGGCTGAGCCGCGGAATGTGACGACCGCGATCGACCGCGCCACGGCCGATCTGTGGATCGTCGCCAACGGCACAACGCAGCCGAACGTCGCTTACCGGGCTATTTGCAGGAACGCCTTCAGGATTCGCGCGAGCCGAAGCAGCGTATAATTCGCCACGCAGGCGTCGCCCGCGATGCGCAGAAGCCCAGGCACCTGCGAAGGATGCCGTACCAGCTCGCGCACGAGAAAATTCAAATCCGTGCAGCCGCCCGGACGCACCGCCGCGGTCGCCGCCCGCGGCACCGTCCGATGCACCGGGTCGATAACGACGCGCAGCGTGGCGCAGGACAGCTCGTAGGCAGCGGCGATGCGGGCGACGAGATGCGATTCCATATCGACGGCCACGGCCCCGGTGAGCCGGTGCAGCTCGCGTTTCGACGGCGGATCGGACACGACGGCATTGACGCCGACGATCTTGCCCGGCCGCGCGTCGGGAACCAATTGCAAGAGCCGATCCGACCAGCGCGGATCTGTCGACCACGATCCGGAATGATCGACGATAGACGACGCCACGATGCAGTCGCCCGGACGCAGGTCGGCAACGAGCCCGCCCGCGACACCGAAGCTGATGAGGCCGCGGCAGCCACTCCTCACCGCCAGCGCCAGCGTGCGGGACATTTCGTCTTCCGCCGCGTCCCGGCACAGCACCAGAACGCCGGAGGTCGCCGCAATACGGGCCTCGAAGGCGAGGCCGACCAGGGCCGCGACCGACGCCGTTGGCATGGCGGGAGCCAGTATTTCCTCGGCGACTTCGTCCGGTTGAGTTGGGAAAACGAGGGCAGCGGCGTCATCCGCCCCGGTGTCCCGCAATGTGCCAAACCAGGACTGCATGGAGATCAGTGAAGGGAACAAATTCGTGCCCGCAATTCGCATTGGGCCGAGCGTCCCGACCGGCACCGCGGCAATTTCCATGTATACTGGAATAATTGCCGCGGATATTGTTAGTTCCTACGCCGGGCCGCTGCCGACCATCGCATTAACTTTAAAGAAGTTCGACAATTCGATCAACCAATTCCGTCGCGATCGATGACACAGGCCGACAGGACCTTCATCACCGGCGCCAGCGGCTTTGTCGGTGGCGCTGTACTGAGCAAGCTGCTCGAGGCCGGCCTTGCCGTGCGCGCCTTGGTTCGGCCCAGCAGCCGGGTCGACGACCTGACGCGTCTCGGCGTGGAATTGGTCGAGGGAGATTTACGCGATCGCAGCTCCATCGCAGCGGCTATGGCCGGAAGCCGCTATGTTTTCCATGTTGCCGCCGACTACCGTCTTTGGGCACGCAACCGCAGCGAGATCTTTGCCAGCAACGTCGATGGCACCCGCAATGTCATGGAGGCGGCGCTGCGCGCCGGCGTCGAACGGGTGGTCTATACCAGCAGCGTCGCGACATTGGCCTTGCGGCCCGACGGCGCGCCCGCCGACGAGAGCCGGCTATTGTCGGAGGCCGAGGGCATCGGCGCCTACAAGCGCAGCAAGATTGCGGCCGAACGGCTGGTCTGCGCCATGGTGGCCGCGCGCAACCTGCCGGCGGTCATCGTCAACCCGTCGACGCCGATCGGCCCGCGCGATCGACGTCCCACCCCGACCGGCCGCATCGTCGTTGCGGCGGCAGCGGGCCAAATCCCTGCCTTCGTCGATACCGGTCTCAATCTGGTCCACGTCGACGACGTCGCGCTCGGCCATCTGGCGGCGCTGCAGTGCGGCAAGATTGGCCAACGCTACATCCTGGGCGGGCAAAACGTGACCTTTGCTCAAATGCTTGCGGACATCGCCGCCCTGGCCGGCCGCCGTCCACCAAGGTGGCGGCTGCCCTGGTACGCCACGCTGCCGGTCGCCTGCGTCGCCGAGGCGGCGGCTTATGTCACCGGGCGTGAGCCGCTCGCGACGTTGGACGGCGTTCGACTGTCGCGCTACCGCATGTTCTTCAGCGCCGCCAAGGCGGAGCGCGATCTCGGCTTTCGCGCGCGGCCTTATCAGGAGGCGCTGAGCGATGCGGTGCGCTGGTTCGATGATGCCGGCTACCTGAAGGGCCCGCACGCCGCGGCGGCCGCGACTCACGTGCTGCGCAGCGGCTCGCGCGAGCCGACCGCACGCGGATAGACGTCGCCGTAACTGCCAAGCCTGCACCGCGAGCGCCGCAACGCCGCCGCCGTCATGGGCGCGCACAACGCTTTCAATTCGCCGGTATAGCCATAGCCGTCGGCATGGCCGAGGAAGCGGTTTCGCACCGCCGGATGGGTGAATATCTCGATCAGACCCGGCGGCAGATTGTCGATGAGACTGGCGAGCCGCCTCGCCGACATGGCGCCGGACCACGTCAGCCCGAACACCGCATCGGCAACCACGATACCGGCGCGACGCGCTTGCGCGCGCGCGATCGCGAGCCACGGTCGCAACAGCCACAATAGCAGCAATCCTCGACGCTGCCCCATCCGCGCCAAGACCGCGCCGGGCTCGACCGGAATTCGCAAGGCACGCATGCCGAATTGGCGGCCGATCGCGATCACTTCGCGGGCGACCACCGGGTGCAGATGAAAATGCTTATGCACGTCGACATGGTCGAGGGACAGGCCGGTCTGCCGGTAGGCTTCGAATTGTGCCGCAATCTCCGCGCGCAATTGCCGGCGGCGGCTCGGCAGCAGGGCCAGCTCGAAGCTCAATCGCACCATATCGCGACGCAAGTTGCCGCTTCCATCGACGAGATTCGGAATCCGTGCCGGCGGCAAAATCGGCCGGCCATCGACCAGCACGACGTGCAGGCCGACCGAAAGCTTCGGCAGGCGGCGGGCGCGCGACACCGCGTCGACGGCCGCCTGCCCGCCGACCATGAGGCTCGCGGCGGTCAGCACGCCGGCGCGGTGCGCCAACTCCACCGCTTCGTTGACCTCGACCGCCAAGCCGAGGTCGTCCGCCGTGATGATGAGCAGGTTCACTGCGCCGTCTCCCGTCGCTGACGGAGAAATTGAAAAAACTCCACGCCTTCACGCAGCCGGCGCCGCATCATCGCCGGGCTCCGCGCCATCTCGGAGACGATCGACGCGATCTTCGGCGCGCGGAAATAGAAGCGCCGGTAAAAATCCTCGACCGAATGGAAGATCTCCTGATGGCTCAGGTGCGGATAGTGCAACGGCGCAAGCTGGACGCCGTGGTCGTCGACCAGTTCGGCGTGCTCGCGATCGAGCCAGCCTTTTTCCAACGCCTCCCGATACAGTGCGGTGCCCGGATAAGGCGCGGCGATCGAAACCTGTATGGTATGCGGATTGATCTCGGCGGCAAAGCGGATGGTCTCCTCGATCGTTTGCCTGGTTTCTCCGGGCAAGCCGAGGATGAACGTGCCGTGGATGGTAATGCCGAGCGCGTGACAGTTTCTGGTGAAGGCGCGCGCGACGTCGAGGCGCATGCCTTTTTTGATATTGTGCAGAATCTGCTGGTTGCCCGACTCGTAGCCCACCAGCAACAGGCGCAAGCCGTTGTCGCGCATGACCTTCAACGTCGCAAGCGGCACGTTGGCCTTGGCGTTGCACGACCAGGTAACGGCCATTCTGCCGAGCTCGCGCGCGATCGCTTCGGTGCGCGACCGGTCGTCGGTGAAGGTATCGTCGTCGAAGAAGAATTCGCGGACCTGCGGAAATGCCTGCCGCGCCCAGGCGATCTCCTCCACCACGTTGCCGACGCTGCGGGTGCGGTAACGATGGCCGCCCACGGTCTGCGGCCACAGGCAGAAGGTGCAGCGCGATTTGCAGCCGCGGCCGGTATAGAGCGACAGATAAGGATGTTGCAGATAGCCGATGAAATACTTTTCAATGCTCAAGTCGCGCTTATAGACCGGGGTGACGAACGGCAACTGATCCATGTCGCCGAGAATTTCGCGCGGCTGATTGTGCCGAATGGCGCCGTGCCGGTCGCGATAGACGAGGCCGTGGATGCCGTTCCAGTCGCGGCCTTCGGCGATCTCCTTGACGGTGAAATCGAACTCGTTGCCGGCGACGAAATCGATGTGCGGCGAAGCGTCAAGGCTGGTGTCGGGCTGCACCGCCACTTTGGCACCGACGAATCCGATCTTCAGCGCCGGGTTGGCCGCCTTGAGGGCCTCCACCGCCCGAACGTCCGAAGCGAATGACGGCGTCGAGGTGTGCAGCACCGCAAGATCGTAGTCGCGCGCAACGCGTATGATGCCGGCGATGTCGATGCCGTGCGGCACGGCATCGATCAGCTTGGAGCCCGGAACCAGCGCCGCGGCCTGCGCCAGCCAGGTCGGATACCAGAACGAACGGATCTCGCGCCGCGCCTAATAGCGCGAGCCGGCACCGCCGTCGAAGCCGTCATAGGCCGGGGCCTGCAGAAACAGCGTCCGCATCATCGGCTGTTCCTTTCGTCCGGCGCCAGTCCGCCATCGCCGGTCACGCCGTAGCGCACGCCCCGCCACGTCACGGTCGAGCCGAGATAGCTCGACACGAAAACCGCGAACGACAGCAGGTCGCGCAGCGGAATGAGCCATATCGGCTGCCGCGGCAGACCGAAGGCATGCTCCACGCAAAAACACAGCGCGATGCGGCCTGCAAGCGCGCTCAGCACCAGCCACCACATGCCACCGCCGCTACCGAGCAGCGCCGCGAACAGCGCCAGCGGCAACGGATGCGTGACGACCGAGCCGAAATAGCCGAGCGGATCTATGGCTTTGATCGTCCGCGCCGCGCGGATTTCGTGGGCGACCAATGCCGCAAAGTCGGGCTCGAAGCAGACATGGCCGATCGAGAACGCCGGTATGGCAACGTTGTAGCCCAGCGACCGCACCGCATCGCCGATCGCATAGTCGTCGGCAAGGCAACCGGCAAACGCGTCGAAGCCGCCGATGCGCATCAGAATGCTGCGACGCATCGCGATGGTCGAGCCGAAGCATGGCGTCGCCAGACCGAGGCTCAACGCCGCCACGACGTTGGGCAGGAAGTGGGTGTTGATCGCCAGCGCCGCATATTGCGACCACCGGCCGGAGCTCGCAACCCCGTGATACAGACAGGTCACGGCGCCGACGTCGGGTTGCTGCAGCTCGCCGGCGATATTGGCCAGATAGTCCGCAGGCACCGCCATGTCGCTATCGGAGATGACCGTCACGTTGTGCCGCGCCAGCGGCAGCATGTTGGCAAGATTGGAAACTTTGCGATTACGGCCATGGTCGCGACCGTCTATCGTCAACTCAATCGCCCGATCGGGTCGCTCCGCCATCAACCGCCGGACCGCATTGATCGCTTCGTCCCCGGCATCCCGGACGCCGCAGACCATTTGAATGGGTCCGGCATAGGCCTGATCGCAGAACGAGGCGAGGCACGCCGTCAAATCCGGTTCTGCGCCGTGGAGCGGTTTGAGAATTGTCACCGGCTCCGTCCGCGGGTGCGCTACGCGGCGCTGCCGCCGAAAGCGCAACACCGCGACGCAGGCGGCGAACAAATAACAGCAGCCCAGTGCCGCGCCGACCATGCAAAGCTCGGCGAGACCGTCAAAAATGGCAGGGGCGTCCGGCACGCTCATGGCTGTCTCGGCTCAACGTGGCGACCTTGATAGTGACGATCGACGCCGTAGCGCTGCTGCAAGTCGCGCCGCGACTGACACATCACGACCCGATCCCGGTGCAGGCTGTCGGCGTGCAAGGCCATCGGATTGCGGCCCAATACCATCAGCGAAATCAGGACATTCTCGCCGAGCCGATGGAGCCATTCGCCCAGCCTACGCAACGGCGGCATGACCATGCGCTCGAAGCCATAGCGCGTCATCACCCGCACGACGTGGTCGTTTCGCGCCGCGACGGCGAGGCCCAGAACGACGCATATGGCGGACACCTCGCGCAGGGCCGGAGTTTTGGCCAGGTACCGCTCCAATTCGCATAAGGATGCATCGACGGCGCGATCCAGACGGCGCGCCCAGCCCAGCGTTGGGCCCTCGGCGGGGACTCGCGGAATTTGCTCGTTCCACCAATGCAGGATGATGACCGGCATCCCGGCCTGAAGTGTTGTGCCATCGCCAAGCGTGGCGCCGCCCGGGCTTGGCGCGAGCTGGATGCGAAACACGCAGTCGCGGCGCTCGCTATACTCGAAAACGCCGTTGCGCCGTCGCAAACGCGCATCCAAAGCGCCAAGCAGCGTCTCCAGCCACCGGCGGCCCGTGTCGGCCTGCCCGGCATCCGGGAAGGGCAAATTAGGACTGCTGAAATCCATCGGAACAATCCGTCGCCCTGGTTCGGCAACGACGGCGCAGCAAGAAAGTTGCGTTGTCGCGCTGGTCCCGGGCTCAATCGAGGTGTGGCGTCGCCGCGTCGAGATCGTCGGACTCATCGTAAAGGACGGCCAACGTGGTCTTGACGATCAGAGCCGTCGGAACCGCCAAAATCACGCCGGTAATGCCGAACAATAGTCCGCCTGCCAGGAAGCACAAGATGATCAGAGCCGGATGGACCCGCGCCGCGGCGCCAAGCACCAAGGGGCCCAACATCTGGTCGATCGACAGCCGCAGCGCGGCGGCATAGAGGGCATAGGAAACGATGGGGCCTATGCCGGTCGCGTATCGCACTGCAACAAGCCCGGCGATCGCTGCCGCGGCGAGCGGCCCGATCATGGGAATCATCTCCAGGATGCCGGTCAGGAGCGCGAGGAACACGGCATGATGGATGCCGAGCACCAATCCCAGCCCGATATAAGCGGCAACCATCGCATAGATGACGACAACGATGACACCGATGAAATAGCGCCGCAGCACGGGATCGAGGCGTGACCAGATATGCCGGATCAAAGGGCGCTGGGCCGGGGGAACCAGCCACAACAGGCCGCGCACGATCGCCGGGCCGTTGAGCAGGAAATAGACCAGCAGGATCAGCGTCAGGGTGAAGGCCAACATGCTGACGAACGCCACGCCGCCAAACCGCACCAGCGGTCCCGGCTGCTGCACGATCCAATTGCGCAGAGCAGCGACGATCGCCTGCGCAAGCTCCGTCGCGTTCATCGACTTGTCAAAGACAGTGATGGTCCGATTCCCGACAATGGCGCGGGCCAGCTCACCGACGGTGCCCGAAAAATCGGCGGCCACCCGCCGCACCTCATCGACCAGTGGCGGGATGCCCAGCAGTCCGAACAGCGTGCCGATGCCGAGCAGGATCAAAAATATTGCGACGGCGAAAAGCGCGCGCGGCGCGCCGGAGCGCACGGCAAGCCACTCGATCAGCGGCGTGCAGACATAGGCAATCAGGCCGGCAATGACGAACGGCAACAGTATCCATTGGACCGTATGCAGCAAAACGACGGCGGCGGCCAAAAAGAAGAGCGTCGTCAGCGTCGAGATCCGGCTTACATGCTCGTGATCGCCGCTGCGCCGGCGCCGCCGCCGCGGGGCCCTGCTCATGAATACGTGCGCCCCTTCCAGCTCACCCGGCCGCGCCGACGCCGCCAGACGCTATCGAGGGCCATCACGGCGCCGGCCGTGTAGCCGAGCGGAAACAGCAGTCCGTACCAGAGCGGAATCCGGAAAAATGCGGCGCCGACGATGTGCAGCGCGAACGCCGCTGCCGAGCCGGCGAGCGCCGGAGCCAGCGCGAAACAGCCACCCGACACGCCGTCGGCGCAGCTCGCCGCATCGGCGGCCGGGATCGCCACGGCCGCCCACGACGATGCGATGGCAGCAAGCGCGATCGCAACGGTGGAAACCGGGCCACCCAGCATATCGACCAGGTTCTTGGCTACGCCAGGCCACAATGTGCGCCAGCCATCGTACATGCGCGTCGAGATGAGACCGGCGCCGTCGTAGAGCAGGGCGTGGCCGCCGCACCGCTTGATCAGCCGCGCCAAGGCCACGTCCTCGCAAATGTCGCCACTGATCGCGGCGTGGCCACCGGCGGCCTCATAGAGGCTGCGGCGGACCAGTATGAACTGTCCGATCGCGGTGGCGTCGCGGCTGTAAGGCGATTGCCGCTGCTGCAAATCCTGATAAAAGCTGAGCAGATAGAGGCCGCATGGCA
>JASHQO010000090.1 GCA_030039105.1 Xanthobacteraceae bacterium | reverse complement strand
CTTGTCTTCAAGGTCGACGCGGCGGCGCCGCCGATGGGGCCGCTCGCCTCGCGGCTGTTGCGGCTCTGACCGACGAGGCGGTCCGGGCAAACGCGGTAGATCGGCATGGCGCGGACAGTCTGGCGCGACACAGTTGCGGCCTGCTTCATCGCACTGGTAGCGGGCGCGCTTACGGTCGTGCCGGCGCGCGTCAATCTGCGCGGCCTGTCGATCGACGCGCTGACCGGGCTGCGCTGGCATCTTTTGGGGCCCACCAGCAATTCGTCGGCTTCGCCGACCGTCGTCGTCGCGATCGATGAGGAAACGTACCGCACCCCGCCATTCGCCGATTCACCGAACATCACCTGGACCGGCGAGATCAGCCGGGTGTTGAGCGCGATCATCGATGGCGGCGCCGCCGTCGTCGGCCTCGACATCATCTATCCGATCTCCATCGAGCAGTCGTCGATTCCGTTCGGCGATACGACGGTCGGCGCCAATTTGCGCGGCTTCGACCGCGACTTTCTGCGCGCGCTGGCGCTGGCGGCACGCGACGGCAAGGTGGTGCTCGGCGAAGTCCAGCTCGGCGCTCACCCGATCGTGCCGTCCGCCGGACAGCGCTTTGCCGTCGGCCAGCAGCGCAACATCAGAGCGATCAACGCTTACACCGACTCCGACAATGTGGTGCGGCGCCTGCCGCTTAGTTTCACGATCGACGGCGAACCCGTTCCGTCGATGGCGCTGGAGCTAGCCGCCCGCGCGCTGCGGACCGAGCCGCGATTCCGTCCGGACGGTACCATCTCGCTTGCCGGCTACCCCGTTCCGAGCACCATCGCGAACACGGTCACGCTGAATTTCGACCGCGGCAGCGAAGCCATCCCGACCTATTCGATCGCCGATCTGCGTGCCTGCGTCGACAAGGGCGACACGGACTTCTTCCGCCGCCACTTCGCCGGCAAGATCGTCATGCTCGGTACGCTGCTCGACGTCGAGGATCAGAAGGTCACGTCGCGGCGCTTTGCCACCGCGCCGGAAGGCACTCAAGGGGACCGCTGTGCGCTTGCCGCTCCAGCGCAATCGGAAAAATTTGCCCGCAACACCATGTCCGGCGTTTATCTGCACGCGACCGCCATCAACAACCTGATAGAGCACAACGCGCTCACCGAGCTCGGCCGCGGCGGCGCCGCTGCCGCGGCGATCGGATTTTCGGCGCTGGTCGCCGGCGCGGCGCTGCTGCTGGCGCCGGTCGGCGCCGCGATTGCCTATCTCGCCATCGCGCTGGCCTGGATGACGGCGGCGATGGCAGCGTTCGGCCATGCCCTCGTCCTGCCGCTGTTCGGACCGTTCGTCGCCGGCCTTTGCACCGCGGCGGCGATGATCGGCTACCGCTTCGTCGTGTCCGACAAGGACAAGCGGTTGCTGCGCCGGAGCTTTGCGCTCTATCTCGCCCCCGCCGAGATCGAGCGGATGATCGCCTCCAACAAGCCGCCCCAGCTCGGCGGCGAATCCCGCAACATCACCGTCTATTTTTCCGACGTCGTCGGCTTCACATCGTTTTCCGAAAGCCTGCCGCCGATCGAAGTCGTCGCCCTGTTGAACGAATATCTGTCGGCCATGGCCGAGATCATCGAGCAGCATGGCGGCTTCATCGACAAATATATCGGCGACGCCATCGTGGCGATCTTCGGCGCGCCGCTGGCCGATCCCGACCACGCCGGCAACGCCGTGCGGGCGGCACTGCGCTGCCGCGCACGGTTGCAGGAGCTGAACCGGAGCGCCGGCGGCTTGGCCGGCCGTCAGTTGCAGCAGCGCATCGGCCTCAATTCCGGCGAAGCGCTCGTCGGCAACATCGGCTCCCGGCGCCGCTTCAACTACACCGTCGTGGGCGACGTCGTGAACCTGGCCTCGCGCCTCGAGGGCGCCAACAAGTTCTTCGGCACCGCGATCGTGGCGTCGCAGGCCACCGTGGCGCTCACCGGATCGGCCTTCGCCTGGCGCGAAATCGACACGGTTCGCGTTAAAGGCCGCAGCGGCACGGTTGGCGTCTTCGAGCCGCTTTGCGAGGCCGCGGTCGAAACCGCCGAACAGGGAGACCGTGCAGCCGCCTATGCGGACGGCCTGACGCATTGGCGCGCCGCCGATTTCGCCGGCGCGGCGCAGAGCTTTGCGCGCTTTGCCGACAGCGATCCTCCGGCCGCAAGATTTTTGGCGCGGGCGCAAAAATTCGCCGCCAACCCGCCTGGTCCGAGCTGGAACCCGGTCAATCAGCTTGACGAGAAATAGGCCCCTTTAGCGACCGCCGCCAAGCGGGCCAGACCTAGCGATTGGGACTCCCACCCATTCCGCCGCCGTACGAGCCGCCGCCCTGGTTGCCGTAGTAGCGCTCGTATTCAGGACCCAGATATTGTTTGACGGCGCCGATGATCTTTGCCTCGTCGCGCTTGATCGCCGCGCGGCGCATCTGCTTGGCTGCCTGCTCGCGTTGCAGAAGCTGCTGGCGCTGTAGCTGCTCCTGCTGCAGCTTCTGTTGATCCTGCACCAGCACAATGCCGGTTGGCGCCGCAAGCGGTGCCTGCCGCATCATTGCGCTGGCCGGACCTGCTGCGCCGACGAGGCCGGCTGTAACAACGACTGACGCCATAAGGATATTCATACGCATGTGCCCCTCCAAGGCCTTTAGGCCACTCCGCGGCCGCCTCACCTTACTCAATTCGAGCATCTCTCAAACCAGGGATTTCGCAGCCTGAGCGCATCCCAGCCGTGTCCGATGGTCGACGTGCCGTTCTCGACGGCGACGGTTCCGTTGCCGGCGACCTGGCTGACGACGCGCATTTTGTTCGCGGACATTTCGACGACCACGTCGCTCGGCGTTTCCTTGGCTTGTCGCGCCGGCTGCGCCCCGGACGGCGTGGTGAATTGGATCGTGGTTGGCATCTGGGAATATTTCAGCTTGGTCGGACCGATGATCTTGGCGGCCTTGATGTCGTACGTCTGCGTCTCGATGGCGCTCAGGCCGTGAATTGTCCGCGTCAGCTCCGGCTTCGCATTGTCTATGGAAAAGATCCATCGTACGGGGTAGCTCGACAGCGGCTTGCGGGGCAGAGCATCCTGCGGATTGCGTGCGCAATCGGGCGACCATGTCCCGATCAGGCCGAAGGTCTTGAGCGCGTCGGCGGCGTCCTGCGCCCTGGCCGCGCCGTTGAGCAGCGCCGTTGCCGCAATCGTCACCGCAAGCAGTTTTCCCATCCGCCAATTCCTCCACTCGCGCCAAGGCCGACGCCTCGATAGAGGCTGCAACAGAATCAGCAGCCGCCGTCGCCATCTTATAGCCGCGCCGGCCACCTTATCCGCGCCACCGATATGACGGCTGCACCGGCCGTAAACCGGCGCCGCCGCACTGATTCATAGCGTGGTGAGCGCCGGCCCAGGCTTTTCAAAGCCTGGGCGGAGGGTCGCGTCGGGGCTGACGGGTCGCGTCGGGGGCCCCGGATCCATGTGAACCGATCGCTGCGGCCTTAAGTTCGTCGCCCGCCGACCTTTCTCGGCTCGCCATCGTCCGCTACATTCGAGACCCATTGCCAAGGGGTTGCTTGGGAGGCGCTATGATGGCGCGGAAGACCCGTCGATTGCGTTGCCGCCGGCGTCGTGCAGCGGCGCTGAAGCTGTTGCCATGCCTGCTCATACTGTTGATCGCACCGTGCGGCGTGTCCTATGCGGCCGAGCAGTCGGCCGACGTCAAAGTGGCCAACCGCTACCTGGAAGCGGCCAAGAAAGGCGACGTCAAAGCCGAATTCTACATGGGGGCGCTCTATTCCGCCGGCGTCGGTGTGCCGCTGTCCGATGCCGAAGGGTTCCGCTGGTTCTTGCGAGCCGCCGAGCACGGCAATTCCGAGGCCCGCATCATCGTCGGTGCCTCCTATGCGATCGGCCGGGGCGTGACGCGGAATTATGTCGAGGCGTACAAATGGACTTTTGTCGCCGCGGCAACCGGCGATCTGCAGGAAACGCGCACCGGCGGCCGGCAACTCCTGGACGTCCTGACCGCAAGGATGTCGGACAAGGACATAGCCGAGGCGCGCCAAAAGGGGCAGTCGATCCTCGACCAGTCCGGCCAATCGGCACGGTCAACCGCGGCACCGCCGCCCGCCGTCGCGCCGGCGCCCACGGCGGCGCCGCAACCCACTGTGGCGCCGCAGCCCGCGCAAAGCCAAACTCACAGCGACCAGCCGCAGGTCGCCGCCAAGGAGAACCCGCCGCCGAGCGATTACGAGAGGCTGACGAGCGACATCGCCCGCGACCCCAATAACGTCGAGCCCTATGCCAAACGCGGCAGCCTGCTCACCCAGCAAGGCCAATACGCCCTTGCCGATCAGGATCTCAGCAAAGCGATCGAGCTCGACCCGAACAATGCCGAAGCCCGCAACAATCGCTGCTGGACGCGGATCATGCTCGATCTGGCGGACGTGGCCGTCGCCGATTGCAACAAGGCGCTCGACGCCCGGCCCGACTATGTCGACGCCCTCGACAGCCGCGGGCTCGCCAACCTCAAACTGGGTCATTTCGACCGCGCGGTGACCGACTTCAACGCGGCGCTGCGGCTAAAGCCGAAACTGGCGTCGTCGCTCTACGGACGCGGCATTGCCCATAACCGCCTGGGCGACAAGACCGAGGGCGGCGCCGACATCGCGTCCGCACTCGCGATCGATCCGAAGATCAAGGATCGCTTCGATCAGTACGGCATTCACTGACCGGACCGCGGCGGCGGTCAATTGGCCGCAGCGTCCTTGCGGGCGTCGTTGACGATGGATTGCATGTGCGCCGTCAGCGCGCTCGATATCGTCATATCGACGCTGCCCGTCATATCCAACCGCCCGCCGGATGACGCCGCAGCCGCGGTCGCGTTGCCCTTCGGCGCCTCCGCGGCAACGCCGATCGGCGCATCGGTGTGGACCCGGCTGCCGCTTTTCAGATTCATTTGCGCGGGCGTAATCACCAGCATTCCCGACGTCAGGTCACCAATGACCTCCACGGCGCGCGAGCCGCGAACGCCGACCGAGACCGGCACGCGCCGGACGCGGCCGTCTTCCACGACTTCGACGGCATTGTTCACCACGGCCTCGCTCGGCACCAGGATCGCGTCCTTCTTGTCCTTGAACACGATGTTGATTTCGACGGTCATGCCGATGCGCAACGGCGTATCCTCCGGCAGCAGCAGATAGACGCGAAACGTCTGCTTTGTCGGATCGCCTTTCGGCGTGATCTGCGACACGGTGGCCCGCAACGTCTGTCCGGCAAACGCCTCGTTGGACAGATAGGCCACCTGTCCGACCGCGATCTTGGTGATCTCTTCTTCGTTGATCTCGGCCACGACCTGCAACGGCGACGGATTGCCGACCCAGAACAGCACCTCGGTCGGGCCGACGATCTCGCCGACCTCGCTGTCGCGCCGCAGCACCATGCCGTCCATCGGCGCGCGGAGCACCAGCTCATCGAGCCGCGCCTTCTGCGCCGCTATGCGCGATTGCGACTCGTTGACTGCGGTTTGCCGCTGCTCGTATTCCGCGTCGGAAATCCTGCTGTGCTTGTGATCGTCCTCGGCGCGCTGCAGATCGCGCACCAATTGGTCGTGCCTGACGTTCAATTCGTCGAGCTGCGAGCGCTCCTCGGCGTTGTCCTGCTGGCCGAG
>JASHQO010000089.1 GCA_030039105.1 Xanthobacteraceae bacterium | reverse complement strand
ATCCATACGGGTAGGGTGCGCATGGTTGCCTCGTCGATGGCCGGCACAGTTCGGTAAACTAACGACAGAAAGCGGCGGCGTAATGGCGGCGCCGCCGGGAAGCTGAAGAAAGCGTTACTTCCACTCCACCTTCATCACCTCGTAGGCCTTGGCGCCGCCGGGGGTGACGACCTCGACCTGGGCGCCCTTCTTCTTGCCGACCAGTGCGCGGGCCAGCGGCGAGGTGATGGAAATCTTGCCCTTCTTGGCGTCGGCTTCGGGCTCGCCGACGATCTGGTACACCGCCTTCTTCTCGGTATCCTCGTCGATCAGGGTGACGGTGGCGCCAAACGTGATGGTGTCGCCGGAAAGCTTCGACACGTCGATGACCTCGGCGCGCGCCAGCTTGTCCTCGAGCTCGGCGATGCGGCCTTCGTTGAGCGACTGCGATTCTTTCGCCGCATGATATTCGGCGTTCTCCGAGAGATCGCCGTGGGTGCGGGCGTCGGTGATCTGCTGAATGATGCGCGGGCGCTCAACCTGCTGGCAATGCTTGAGCTCGGTCTCCAGTGCCGAGTAGCCCGCCGCGGTCATCGGAATCTTGTCCATCGGTCCTGAACCTCCAAAACCATATCGCGGCGCGACCGGGGTCCGCCGCGACAGCCTCCTGGAGCATGGCACTCACGGAAAACCGGATTTTCCGGATCAGGCCCCAGAGACAACAATCAAGTCGCGGGCCGAAGCAGCGCCCGGCCACGCGACCGTAAAACCTAGCTCTACACGTACCGCCGCTGCGGCCGTTCCGATTCTCGATCAGATTCGGCTTCGGCCCCGAAATAGCTTTGCAGCGCACAAACCTCGAGGTCACCCCCGAGATAGGCTTTGATGCCCTGCGCTGCGGCGACGGCCCCCGAAAGAGTGGTGTAATACGGCACTTTATGCAAGAGGGCTGCGCGCCGCAGCGACCGGCTATCCGCCAGCGCCGTAGCCCCCTCGGTGGTGTTGAAAACCAGATGAACGTCGCCGTTTTTGATGGCGTCGACGATGTGGGGCCGGCCTTCGGCCACCTTGTTGATCTTGACCGCGTCGACGCCCTTCTCGGCCAGGAAGCGTTGGGTGCCCGACGTCGCCAGCACCTTGAAGCCGAGGCCGGCCAGGAGCCGGATCGCCTCCAGGATGCGGCCCTTGTCGGCGTCCTTCACCGAGACGAACACGGTACCCTTCTTCGGCAGCCGCGAGCCGCCGCCGAGCTGGCTTTTGACGAAGGCGACGTTGTAGTCGCGGGCGATGCCCATGACCTCGCCGGTCGATTTCATCTCCGGCCCCAGCACGGTGTCGACGCCGGGGAAGCGGGCGAATGGGAACACTGCTTCCTTGACGCCGACGTGGCGCGCAGTGCCGGGCTCGAAGCGCTGCGGCGCGAGCTTGAAGCCGGCCAGCGATTCGCCGGCCATGACGCGGGCCGCGATCTTGGCCACCGGCAGCCCGATCACCTTGGCGACGAACGGGACGGTGCGCGACGCGCGCGGATTGACTTCGAGGACGTAAATGTCGCCGTCCTTGATGGCGTATTGCACGTTCATCAGGCCGCCGACTTTCAGCGCCAGCGCCAGCGCCCGGGTCTGCCGGTCGAGCTCGGCGATGGTCTGGGCCGACAGGTCGTAGGGCGGCAGCGAGCAGGCCGAGTCGCCGGAGTGGATGCCGGCCTCCTCGATGTGCTCCATGATGCCGGCGATGTAGGTGTCCTTGCCGTCGGCGAGGCAATCGACGTCGACCTCGATGGCATCGGTGAGATAGCGGTCGATCAACAGCGGCCGCCGCTCCGACACCGCAAGCTCGGTCGGCCGGTCGAGGTCGGCCGTGAGCCGCGCCAGGTAGCGGTCGATGTGGGCGGCGTCGTGCACGATCTCCATGGCCCGGCCGCCGAGCACGTAGGACGGCCGGATCACGATCGGGTAGCCGATCGCATCGGCGATGGCGCGCGCCTTCTCCGGGCTGGTGGCGATGCCGCTCTTCGGTTGCCGCAGCTTCAGCCGTTCGAGCAATTGCTTGAAGCGGTCGCGGTCTTCGGCGAGGTCGATGGCGTCGGGCGAGGTGCCGAGGATCGGCACGTTCGCCTTCGCCAACGGCTCGGCGAGCTTCAACGGCGTCTGGCCGCCGAACTGCACGATGACGCCGTGCAGCCTGCCGTTCGAGCGCTCGGTGTCGATGATCTCCAGCACGTCCTCGTCGGTGAGCGGCTCGAAATACAGCCGGTTCGACGTGTCGTAGTCGGTCGACACCGTCTCCGGATTGCAGTTGACCATGATGGTCTCATAGCCGATCGCCTTGAGCGCGAAGGCGGCGTGGCAGCAGCAATAGTCGAACTCGATGCCCTGACCGATGCGGTTCGGGCCGCCGCCGAGGATCACGACCTTCTTCTTGTCCGACGGCGCGGCCTCGTCCACGGCACTGCCGGCGAACGGCATGGCGTAGGTCGAATACATGTACGCGGTCGGCGAGGCGAACTCGGCGGCGCAGGTGTCGATGCGCTTGAACACCGGCCGCACGCCGAGCGCGCGGCGCTTCTGCGTCACCGCTGCCGTGGTCTCGGCGGTCAATTTGGCGAGCCGCGCGTCGGAAAAGCCCATCGACTTGAGCCGGCGCAGCGTCGCGGCGCTGCCGGGAAGGCCCTTGGCGCGGATTTCGGCTTCGGCTTCGACGATGCCGCGGATTTCCGCCAGGAACCACGGATCGATCTTGCAGACGGTGTGAATCTCCGCGTCGCTCATGCCGAGCCGCATCGCCTGCGCCACGGCGAGGATGCGGTCCGGCGTCGGCGTGCCGAGCGCGGCGCGGATCGCGGCCTTGTCGTCGCCTACGCCGAGGCCGGCAATGGCGATCTCGTCGAGGCCGGTGAGGCCGGTCTCGAGCGAGCGCAGCGCTTTCTGCAGGCTCTCCTGAAAGGTGCGCCCGATCGCCATGGCCTCGCCGACCGATTTCATCGAGGTGGTCAGCACCGGCTCGGCGCCGGGGAATTTCTCGAAGGCAAAGCGCGGAATTTTGCTGACGATGTAGTCGATGGTCGGCTCGAACGAGGCCGGCGTGGCGCCGCCGGTGATGTCGTTGGCGATCTCGTCCAGCGTGTAGCCGACCGCGAGCTTGGCGGCGACCTTGGCGATCGGAAAGCCGGTCGCCTTCGACGCCAGCGCCGACGAGCGCGACACCCGCGGATTCATCTCGATGACGACCAGGCGCCCGTCGGCCGGATTGACGGCGAACTGCACGTTGGAGCCGCCGGTCTCCACTCCGATCTCGCGCAACACCGCAATCGAGGCGTCGCGCATGATCTGATATTCCTTGTCGGTCAAGGTCAGTGCCGGCGCGATGGTGATGGAATCGCCGGTGTGCACGCCCATCGGATCGAGGTTCTCGATCGAGCAGACGATGATGCAATTGTCGTTCTTGTCGCGCACCACCTCCATCTCGAATTCTTTCCAGCCCAGCACCGATTCCTCGATCAGCACTTCGGAGGTGGGCGAGGCGTCGATGCCGCGCTCGACGATGTCGATGAACTCGGCCTTGTTGTAGGCGATGCCGCCGCCGGTGCCGCCGAGCGTGAACGACGGGCGGATGATGGCGGGCAGGCCGATGTCTTCGAGCGCTTCCAGCGCCTGGATCAGCGTCTTGACCTGGTGCGAGCGCGGCGTCTCGAGCCCGATCTTCGTCATCGCCTCGCGGAACAGCTCGCGGTCCTCGGCCTTGTCGATGGCGTCGGCGGTGGCGCCGATCATGGTCACGTCGTACTTGTCGAGCGTGCCCATCTTGCGCAGCGACAGCGCGGTGTTGAGCGCGGTCTGGCCGCCCATGGTCGGCAACAGCGCAAAGCCGCCCGGGATCTTGTAGCGCTCCTTCTCGATGATGCTGGCGACGATCTCCGGCGTGATCGGCTCGATATAGGTGGCGTCGGCCAATTCCGGGTCGGTCATGATGGTCGCCGGATTGGAATTGACCAGCACGACGCGATAGCCCTCGGCTTTCAGCGCCTTGCAGGCCTGGGTGCCCGAATAATCGAACTCGCAGGCTTGGCCGATCACGATCGGGCCGGCGCCGATGATCAGGATCGAGGAGATGTCGGTCCTTTTGGGCATCATTCAACCTTGGCAGTCACCGCACCGAACCCGTCGCCCTTCGAGGCTCGCTTCGCTCGCCCCTCAGGGTGACGGAACGAAGCTTGATCGCATCCACGGGCGCAAAAAAAGAGCGCGCATTCCGCGCGCCGCCCGCCCGGGGCCCGGCCCCGCGCGAGGGGGTCTTAGACCAGATTCGACGGCGCAGCAACGCCGCGTTGTTTGTCCTGTGGGAAGCCGCGCGCTAGGGTCTTCGTCGCCGGGTCTTCGTCGTAGGGTCTTCGTCGCAGGGTCTTGGCCATAAATAACGTCGCGGTGGGAGGGAACCAATGCGGACGGCCGGTAAACCGTGGATGCTGGGGCTGGGTCTTGCGGCATCCGTCGCCTCGACCGGCGTATCGGCGCAGGCTCCCGACACGCGCCCGGTCACCCTGGTGGTGCCGATCGCCGCCGGCGGCGGCGTCGACATTATCGGCCGGCAGTTCGCGGCAAAGCTCTCCGAGCGGCTCGACCAGCCGTGGGTGGTGGAGAACCGCACCGGCGCCGGCGGCGCCATCGGCACCGACACGGTGGCCAAGGCGACGCCCGACGGCCACACCATGCTGCTGATGGAGACCTCGTCGGTCTTGCACAAGTGGCTGCATCGCAACGTGCCGTTCGACGTGGTTGCGGATTTCGCGCCGGTCGGCGAGATCGCGACCACGCCGATTTTTCTGTTCGCCGGGCCGGCGTCGCCGGTGTCCGATCTCAAGGGCGTGATCGCCTACGCCAAGAGCAATCCGGGCAAGCTCACGGTCGGCACGCCCGGCGTCGGCACGCCGCACCATCTCGCCGCCACCATGCTCAACGTCGTGGCTGGCATCGACATCACCCACGTACCCTATAAGGGCACGGCGCCGGCGCTCGGCGACCTGCTCGGCGGCCAGATTCCGCTGATCTGGTCGACGCCGAATTCGCTGATGCAGTATATCGAGGCCGGCAAGATCAAAGCGCTGGCGGTGGCTTCGCCCAATCGCGACGCGATCCTGGCCGATGTGCCGACCGTCGCCGAGAGCGGCTATCCGGGGTTCAGCGTCACCGTCTGGTACGGCATGGCGGCGCCGGCGAAGACGCCGCCGGACGTCGTCGCGCGCGTCAGCGCCGCGCTCGCTGAAGTCGATCAAATGCCCGACGTGCAGCAGAAGCTCACGCCGCTCGGCTATAATCTGAAATATTTCGACGCGCGTCAGTTTGCCGACACCATCGCCGCCGACTACGCGCGCTACGGCAAGGTGATCCGCGACGCCGGCATCGCACCGGACTGAGACCGGTGGGTGCATGCGTCCGGCGATTGAAAGGCGAAGATGTATTTTTGCCGGCGCTACTCGCTTCGAGCGTTCGCGCGCCTGGTCCGAGCAGCCCGGTCATGACGCACGGCCTCGCGCGCTGGCCGCTATTTGTTGCGCCGATGCGCGCGCGGCGTGGCGGCGGGATTGTAGGCGGTGTTGAGCATGCAGGTGCCGCCGATGCCGCTGACACTGGCGCGACATTGCTCATAGGTGACGAAGCCGCAGTTATAGGCGGCGTCGCCGACGTCATAGACGGCGCACCACGGGTAATTCTGCGCCGCGGCGGGCCCGGCCGGCCCGGCGACGCCGGCGACGACGCCCAGCGCGAGTATCGGCATTCTCATGGTCGGCTCCCTGACGGCACGGGTGGACAAGCATAAAAAAATCCCCGGATTGGGGCCAGCCCAATCCGGGGTGAATGCTTGAGGGCGTGACTTACTCGTGGCCGCCCTGGTAGCCGTTCTGGTTCTTGATGACCTTCTGCGTGTTCGCCGCGCTGCCGGTCGTTTGCGCGCCCTTATGGGTGCCGGACCCGCCGCTGGCGGCCGCATTGTTGGCCGGATCGCCATTGCCCATCTGCGCCATGGCGAGCGACGACGCGCCCACGGCCAATGCGGCCGCAACCGCGAGAGTTTTCACTATCGACATCTTTTCTTCTCCTGTCTCACTCGACCCAGAAATAACGCAACGGCGAAGAGCCCGTTCCATAGGGAACCGGGTAAATGCAACGGTTGCGTGCGGCTTCCGGGAGCGGCAGTCGTGAGCGATCCGGTCCTACGACATAGGCTCGGGCTCGGGCTCGGGCTCGCGCGATCACGTTTGTTTGACGCCGCCCTTGACGCGCCGTGCCAGCGGCGTGAGCAGGAGCGGCGACAGATAAGCCGGGAACTGGGCCAGCGCAAAATAGATCCAGGTGAAATCGGGCAACGCGCCGCCGGTCGCCGCCAGCATCAATCCCATGTTGCGTTGCGATGCCATGAGGCCGAGCACGAAAGACCGCTCGCGGCCGGTCGCGGCGAACACCAGCGCGGTCAGCACCAGCACCGCGAACGTCACCGCGAAGGCGAGCACCGTCAGCGCGATCATCGTCAGCGGGTGCTCGATGAAGCGGCGCGCCACGTTCTCCATCACCGCGGCGACGAAGATGAAGACGAGCAGAATGTTCATGCCGTCGATCTGCTCGTTGGCGCGCCGGATCGCGGCAACGCCGGCGAAGCGCCGGATCAGCACCGCGCCGAGCAGCGCGCCGGCGAGGATCGCGAACAGCTTTACGCCAAGCGCCAGCGGCGACAGCGTCAACGCCGGGCCGAGGAAGGCATAAGCGAACAGCGGCGCCGACAATGGCGTGATCGCCGTGCTCGCCACCAGCGTGGTCAGCACCAGCGTGGCGTCGAGCCCCATCACCGCGGCAAAGGCCGGCGCCGCCATCATCGGCGATGCCACCGCCTGCAGCATCAGGGCGAGAAACAGCGCCGGCCAACCGGTGTCGAGATGGGCCACTAGGCACGCGGCGCCGATCAGCGCCGGCACCGCCAGCGAGGTCCACGCCGTCGCGGCAAGCACCAGGCCCGGCCGGCGGATGTGGCTGCGCAACACCGCCGCGTCGACGCGGAGGAACGCCAGGCACAACAGCGCGAAGATCGCTTCGGCGACGAACGGCTTTACCAGCGCGTCGAACGGCGGCACCACGATGGCGATGAACACCACCGCGGCGATGGCGCGCGCGCCCTGGCGGCCGAGCCACGCCAGCGCCGCCCATAATGCGTTGAGAACCGGCACGTGAAGGAACACTCCGCCGAGCAACCGCCATGGCTCAACGGAGCCATCTGCGGACCAAACCCTAAAGCACGATCCCGAAAAGTGGAAACCGGTTTTCGGAAAAGGTCATGCGCAAGCAAAAGGCAAGAGCGGGATGGCGATTCGACCAAAGCTCATCCCGCCCTAGCGCGGCCGCGCGATGAACGCCAAGCGGGCCTGATTGTGGCCGAGATTGTGCGGCGCGCGCTCGGCGGAAAATCCGGCGCCGGCAAGCTTCTCCGTCATCGCCGCTTCGCTGTAGCGCGTCAGGCCGTAACGCGAGCGCAGCCGCCAATAATCGGACAGCACGGTGCGGGCAAGACCGACGACGGCGGCGGCGAAGAACCTATTGGTGGCGCCGAAGCGCAGCAGCGCCAGCGCATCGGTCGACGCGGCGACGTCGGGCGGCACCACGTCGCTCACCAGCAGCGTGCCGCTGTCCTTGAGCAGCCGGCGGAACAGACCGAGGAGCCGCGTCAGCTCGTCGACCGCAAGATATTGCGCCACCGAATGCAGCACGACGAGGTCGAGCGAGCGGTCCGGCAAATGCTCGACCTCGCTCGGCGCCAGCGCATGGATCTTCGGATTTTTGGCGAAGCGCGCCGCGATGCTCCCGCGCACCCGCGGCGCGCCGTCGCAGAGCAGAAGCTCGCGCGCTGCCGCGGCGACGATCTCGGCATGCAGCGCCTCGCCGCAGCCGTAATCGAGCACGCGCGCATCGCGCGACGGCGCCAGCGCCGCGATCTGCTTGGCGATCAGCCGATAATGAACGTCGCGGTGGCGCGCATTGACGTAGATCGCGTGGCTGCCGTCCCAGAACGCAAGCCAGGGTGCGTTCATGCCTGCCATAGCGTCAGCAGCGGACCTTCGGGGCCGAAGGCGGGGTCGGTCGCCGGCAGCGGCACCTTGCGGATCAGGGCCGGGGTCTTGGCGTGCTCGGCCTTGGTGCCGCGGCAGAGATTGTATTTGCCGCTCGGCGGGTAGGCGCCGATGACGACGAGGTCCGGCGTGTGGCTCAGGCATTGATGCCCGGTGCCGGCGGGAAGCACGACGACGTCGCCGGCGATGATGTCGATCACCTTGCCGCGTTCGCCGCCGAACCGCACCTTGGCGCGGCCGCGCGCTATCGCCATCGCCTCGTGGATCATCGAATGATAGTGCACATAGGGGTAGATGCCGTTGCGCCACATATCGCCCCAGCCATTGCTCGCGAAAGTGTTCTCGATCCGCACCTCCGGATCGGGCGAGCCGATCAGGTCGATGCCGGCGCGATAAAGCACGAGCGGCAGCGTCGGATTGTTCGGAATCCGGCCGTCGTCGGCGAACAGGTGGGTCACCGGGGCGTGGGCGGGCTGTCTGATCGCGGTGAGCATGGGCAGTCTCGGCGGCGGTGGTTCTATGGCAATAATGTCTTGCAATTGCCTAAAGTGGGACCCGTCGACAATGTTCCCGCGCCTATCGGCCCCGGAAATCGCGCATCAGCCCCACGAATTGGTTAAATAAATAGTGACTATCGCGCGGACCGGGGGACGCTTCGGGGTGGTATTGGACCGAGAAGACCGGCCGGTCGTTCAGTGCAATCCCGCAATTGGAGCCGTCGAACAGGGACACATGGGTCTCCTGCGCGTGCGGCGGCAGGGTCGCGCGATCGACGGCAAAGCCGTGGTTCATCGAGGTGATCTCGACCTTGCCGGTGGTGAGGTCCTTCACCGGGTGATTCGCGCCGTGATGGCCCTGGTGCATCTTCATGGTCTTGGCGCCGACGGCGAGGCCGAGCATCTGGTGGCCGAGGCAGATGCCGAACACCGGTTTCTTCTCGATCAGCTTGCGGATCACCGGCACCGCATATTCGCCGGTCGCGGCCGGGTCGCCCGGACCGTTGGAGAGGAAAATGCCGTCGGGCTTGAGCGCGAGAATGTCCTCGGCCGAGGTGGTCGCCGGCACCACGGTGACGTTGCAGGCGTTGCCGGCGAGCTGACGCAAGATGTTGCGCTTGATGCCGTAGTCGATGGCGACGACGTTGAACTTGGCGTCGTCCTGCGCCCCGTAGCCTTCGCCCCAGGCCCACGGCGTCTCGTTCCAGGCGAAGCGCTGGCCCGTGGTCACCATCGGCACCAGGTCCATGCCGAGAAGCCCCGGCCACGCCTTGGCCTCGCGCTTGAGCGCGTCGAGGTCGAAGCGGCCGGAGGGCTCGTGCGCAATCACCGCGTTCGGCATGCCTTTGACGCGGATGAGCGCGGTCAGCGCGCGGGTATCGATGCCCGCGAGCCCGATGACGCCGCGGCTGTTCAGCCAGGCGTCGAGATGCCGCGTGGCGCGATAGTTCGACGGTTGCGTGATCGCCGAATGCAGCACCGCGCCGCGGGCGCCGGGCGTCGCCGCGAGGTTCACGGTCTCGATGTCGTCCTCGTTGGTGCCGACATTGCCGATGTGAGGGAATGTGAAGGTGATGATCTGCCCGGCATAGGACGGATCGGTGAGGATTTCCTGGTAGCCGGTCATCGCAGTGTTGAAGCAGACTTCGCCGACCGCGGAACCGGTGGCGCCAAAGCCCTGGCCCTGCAACACCGTGCCGTCGGCGAGCACCAGGAGCGCCGTCGGCTTCGGTTCGTCCCACGGCGCGCCCGCGGGCGCGCCGGTCCGTGGTTGTGTCGGCATCGGCAAGGGCCTAGATGTTCCCGCGGGTTTGCCCCGGACGGGCCCAATTTAGGATGAGGCAATAGCCGTGTTGCGCGACGATATCAACAACGCGATGAAAGCGGCGATGAAGGCCGGCCAGGCGCGGCGCGTCTCGACCTTGCGGCTGGTCAACGCCGCCATTCTGGCGCGCGAGACGTCGGGCGCCGAGCGGCAGAAGCTCACCGACGCCGAAATCCTCGACGTCATGGGCAAGATGATCAAGCAGCGCCAGGAGTCGCTCGATATCTACGACAAGGCCGGCCGCAGCGAGCTCGCCCAGCAGGAGCGCGAGGAGATCGAGATCATCTCCGCCTACCTGCCGACGCAGCTCTCCGACGTCGAGGCCGGCGAGGCCATTTCGGGTCTGATCAAGGAGCTCGAAGCGGCGACGCTCAAGGACATGGGCCGCACCATGGCGGCGCTCAAGGAGCGCTTCGCCGGCCGCATGGATTTCGGCAAAGCCAGCGCCACGGTGAAGAAGCTGCTCGCCGGCGGCTGACGCGGGCACATCGGTCTCAGTGGCCTCTATTGCGGATGGGGTAATTCCAATGGTGTCGCGCAAGGAGCTGCGGCGGATAGGGTTGTTGGTTCCATCGTCGAGCTCGGTGCAGGAGCGGGATATCGGCAGGGCGCTGCCGGAGGGCATC
>JASHQO010000088.1 GCA_030039105.1 Xanthobacteraceae bacterium | reverse complement strand
GCGCTGCTGCTGTCGCCGATTTTCGGCTTCGTCCTTGCCGGCATCCTGTTGTTCGCGGTGAAGCTCATCGTCCCCAACAAGGAGCTGTTCGCCGAACCGAACGGCGACCGGCCGCCGCCGACGTGGATCCGCGGCATCCTGGTGCTGACCTGCACGCTGGTGAGCTTCTTTCACGGCTCGAACGACGGCCAGAAGGGCATGGGCCTGATCATGCTGATCCTGATCGGCGTGGTGCCGACGGCTTACGCGCTCAACCGCTCCATGCCGGCGAGCCAGATCGAGCAGTTCGTCAGGAATTCCGACGCCGCCAGCGCCGTCATCGGCGCCAAGGCCGCCGGTTACAGCGTGCTGGGAAATCCGCGGCCGGCGGTCACGCTGTACGTCGCGGCGCACAAGATCAACGAGGGCACCTATCCGTCGCTCGCGGCGCTGGTGAAGGATATCGCTAGCCAGGTGTCGGGCTACGGCTCGATCGCCAAAATGCCGGCCGACCAGGTCGGCAACACCCGCAACGACATGTATCTCGCCTCCGAGGCGATCCGCTTCCTGATGGTCGACAAGGAAAGCGACCTCGGCGCGGAGGACGTCGCGACGCTGAACGCCTACAAGAAGTCGCTCGACGGCGCGACCAAGTTCATCCCCGGCTGGGTGAAGATCGTGGTGGCGATCGCGCTCGGCCTCGGCACCATGGTCGGCTGGAAGCGCATCGTCGTGACGGTCGGCTCGAAGATCGGCAAGACCCACCTCACCTACGCGCAAGGCGCCTGCGCCGAGATCACCGCGGCGGCGACCATCGCGGCGGCCGACGGCTACGGACTGCCGGTATCGACCACCCACGTGCTGTCGTCGGGCGTCGCCGGCACCATGGCGGCGAACGGCTCGGGCCTGCAGTGGTCAACCGTGCGCAACATCGCGCTCGCCTGGGTGCTGACGCTGCCGGCGGCGATGGCGCTGTCCGGCACGCTGTACTTCATCTTCTCGCACTTGTTCTAGGGCGGCCTCACGGCATGGCATTGTCGCTCGAATGCCGGGGAATCGACGCCGCGCGATCGGGCCGGGCGGCTGCATGGCTCGATCAGGATCGGTTCCGGCGGCGTCAACGGACGCGACCGCTGCGGCTGCGGTCCGCCCTTTTTCCAGGCCGAGCCGCACAGCGCCGGCGTCATCGCGGCCGCTCCCGACGTTTGCTGAGCGCAAGCGCAATGCCTTCCAGCATGATGTCGTGAATCTTGCGGCGCTCCTTGAAGGCCGCCTCGCGCAGCGCGTCGTGCATCGCCACCGGCAGATAGATGCTGCTTTGTATAATTCCCGGCCGGCGCTGCCGCCGTGGGCGCAGGCCGCCGTTGCGCGCCGGCGCCGCGCCGGCCGTGCGGTGCTTCACCATGTTCACCCCCTCGGGCCGCAACGCCCGTAACGTCGCGCGGCGCGCGACCGCTGCCGCCGCGATCCGTCGCCATCAGTGCAGCGCGAAGCGGACCGACCAATTCACCTCGAGCTGCGCCTGCGTCATGCTCGGCGGAAACGCCGGCAAGGGCTGTGCGCGCTGGACCACCGCCAGCGCCTCGGCATCGAGATCGGGATGACCCGAGCTCGCCACGATGCGCCGCGACAGCACGTGGCCGTCGCGGTCGACGCTGAAGGCAAGCTCGACGACGCCCTGCTCGCGGCGGTCGCGCGCTGCGCTCGGATAATTCTGGAAACGCTGTAGCTGCTTGAGCAGCAGCGTCTGCCACGATGGATCGATGCGCGGCGCCTGCTCTTCGACCTTCGTCGTGGTGCGCGGCGCCGGCGTCGGCTCGACTTTCTCCGGCGGCTTTTCCTCGGGTATCTCGGCGTCCATGGTGGTCGCTTGCGGCGGCGGCGGCTCCTCGACCTTCGGCTGCTCCTGCTGCTCGGCCTGGGCGATCGTGACCTCGACGGCGACCGCCGAGGTCTCGTCGCCGACCTCCTGCTGGCGCGGATGCCAGAGGAAGTAGCCGCCGATCAGCGCCGCATGGCACGCCACCACGACCGCGGCGGCCAGCAGCCAACGCCGCAGCTCACGCGGATCGTCGTCCTCGAACCAGGCCAGCGCGCGCGCCGTCATTTCGCCTCCCGGGTTTCGAGCGCGACCAGCGCGATCTTGAGATAGCCGTTGCCGCGCAATTCGTTCATCACCTGCATGACGTCGCCGTAGTGCACGGCGCGGTCGGCGCGCAGGAAGATGCGGCTGTCCTTGTTGGCGCCGGTCAGCGCATCGAGCGCGGCGCCGAGCCCGCCGAGCGTCACCGGATCGTCGCCGACGGCAAGCGTGAGGTCGGCTTTGACGGTCAGATAGATCGGCTTGTCGGGCCGTTTCTGCTGCGCCACGTTGGCCGCCGGCAGATCGACCGGCACGTCGACGGTGGCGAGCGGCGCCGCCACCATGAAGATAATCAAGAGCACCAGCATCACGTCGATGAACGGCGTAACGTTGATGTCGTGCACCTCGGCGAGCTCGTCGGAGCCATGATCGAGACGAATGGCCATGGTCGCCTCCGGCCTATTCGGCAGCGTGCGCCAGCGTCATCGGCTTGGCGCGGTCGAGGTCGCGGCTGACCAGCCGCATGATCTGTGCCGAGGCGTCGCCGAGCAGCGCGCGGTAGTGCGCGGTCGAGCGTGCCAGCACGTTGTAGATCATCACCGCCGGGATCGCGGCGATCAGGCCGAGCGCGGTGGCGAGCAACGCTTGCGCGATGCCCGGCGCCACCACCGCGAGATTGGTGGTGTGGGCGTTGGAGATGCCGATGAAGCTGTTCATGATGCCCCACACCGTGCCGAACAGCCCGACGAACGG
>JASHQO010000087.1 GCA_030039105.1 Xanthobacteraceae bacterium | reverse complement strand
CTATCCCACGGCCGGCCGCTGTTCCTCGCGCTCTACGTGGTTCTGATCGTATTCTTCGCCTTCTTCTACACGGCGATCGTGTTCAATCCGACCGAGACCGCCGACAATCTGAAAAAGCACGGCGGCTTCATCCCGGGCATCCGGCCCGGCGAACGCACCGCCGAATATATCGACTACGTGCTGTCGCGAATCACCGTGATCGGCGCCGCCTACCTGGCGGTGGTCTGCCTGTTCCCGGAGATGCTGATCGCCTATTACTCCGTGCCGTTCTATTTCGGCGGCACGTCGCTCCTGATCGTGGTCAGCGTGACCATGGATACGGTGGCGCAAGTGCAGGGTTACCTGCTGGCGCATCAATACGAAGGCTTGATCAAGCGCTCGAAGCTGAGGGGACGCCGCAGATGAGGCTGATCCTGCTCGGCCCGCCGGGGGCTGGCAAGGGAACGCAAGCGCTGCGTCTCGTCGCCAAATACGGCATCGTGCAGCTCTCCACCGGGGACATGCTGCGTGCGGCGGTGAAAGCCGGGACTCCGATCGGCCGCCAGGTCAAAGAGATCATGGATAGCGGCAGCCTGTGTCCCGATGGCGTCGTCGTCGAGATCGTGGCTGACCGCATCGCGCAGCCGGACGCGCGCAAGGGATTCATCCTCGACGGCTTTCCGCGCACGGTGCCGCAGGCCAAGGCGCTCGACCGCATGCTGGCGCAGCACGGCATCAAGCTCGACGCGGCGATCGAATTGCGCGTCGATGAGGATGCGCTCCTCAAGCGTATCGAAAGCCGCATCGCCGAGACCAAGGCGCGTGGCGAGGCGTTACGCGCCGACGACAATCCGGCTGTGCTGCGGCAGCGGCTCGAAGCGTATCGGGCGCAGACGGCGCCGCTGGCCGACTATTACCGCAAGAAAAATGTGCTGCGCACGGTTAACGGCATGGCGTCGATCGCGGACGTCACCGCCGCGATCGACAAGGCGCTGCCGTCAGAGCCCCATGCGTTACGGGCAGGCTCAAAAAAAAACGACCACGCAAGTCCGTGAGGACGAGGGCGGGAAAGCGCATTTTAGGAAAAAAAGCCGAAAAAGCGATCCGGGATACCCGCAAAAGCTCTGTGGTCCGCAGGAAATCGGTGCGTAGGGTGAAAAGTGGGGATAGCCCCCGGCACAAGACCGGTGTTGGTACACGAAATCGCTAGCTGAGGTTGACGAAAGCCAGGGGAATCCATTAATAAGCCGCAAATATCCAGTCGGAGATTTAACAGCGATGCCAAGCCGCAAAGGCAGGCAGGCGCTGGCTTTTTACGTTTGCGGCCCTCTCAGGTGACATTGTGACCGAGAGCAGCGGCTGGGCGCCACGGATGGTCCGTGGCAGGCCGGCGAGCATGAGGAGTAACTGATTTGGCCCGTATCGCTGGTGTCAACCTACCGACCAACAAGCGCATCGTGATCGCGCTGCAATACATCTATGGCATCGGCCCGGCCAAGGCCAAGGAGATCCTGGAAAAAGTGTCGCTGCCCGAGTCGCGCCGGGTGTCGCAACTGACCGACCAGGAAGTGCTTCAGCTTCGCGAAGTGATCGACCGCGACTACATGGTCGAGGGCGATCTGCGCCGCGAGGTGGCGATGAATATCAAACGGCTGATGGATCTCGGCTGCTATCGCGGGCTGCGCCATCGCCGCAGCCTGCCGGTGCGCGGCCAGCGCACCCACACCAACGCACGCACTCGAAAAGGTCCGGCCAAGGCCATCGCCGGGAAGAAGAAATAAGCGCGTCGGACAAAACGTCGAACAGTCAATGTGACGGTGCCGGAGCGGCCGGCAGCGATCCGCGGAAGGGTTCAGAATGGGTAAGGAAGCTACGCGCGTCCGCCGACGCGAACGCAAGAACATCGCCTCCGGCGTGGCGCACGTGAACGCCACGTTCAACAACACCATGATCACCATCACCGACGTGCAAGGCAACACCATCGCCTGGTCGTCGTCGGGTACCATGGGGTTCAAGGGCTCGCGCAAGTCGACGCCTTACGCGGCGCAGGTCGCCGCCGAGGACGCCGCCAAGAAAGCGCAGGAGCACGGCATGCGCACGCTCGAAGTCGAAGTTGCCGGCCCAGGCTCCGGCCGCGAGTCGGCGCTGCGCTCGCTGCAGGCCGCGGGCTTCACCATCACGTCGATCCGCGACGTGACCCCGATTCCCCACAACGGCTGCCGTCCGCGCAAGCGGCGCCGCGTCTAGGATACCGGCCGATGGACCAACATCTGCCGCCGCTCGACCATAATTTCGGCTCCACGGAGCGGAGTGGGGCGCGCGAAATGACCGCGCCGCTCAACGCGATGGGTGACAAAGTGACGATCCAGAAGAATTGGCAGGAATTGATCAGGCCCAGCAAGTTGCAGGTCGCTCCCGGCGCCGACATGCGCCGGGTGGCGACGGTAGTCGCCGAGCCGCTGGAGCGCGGCTTCGGCGTTACTCTCGGCAACGCGCTGCGCCGTATTCTGTTGTCCTCGCTGCAGGGCGCCGCGGTGCAGTCGGTGCACATCGATGGCGTGCTGCACGAGTTTTCGTCGATCGCAGGCGTGCGCGAGGACGTGACCGACATCGTGCTCAACATCAAGGACATCGCCATCAAGATGCAGGGCGACGGGCCCAAGCGCATGGTGGTGAAGAAGCAAGGCCCCGGCACGGTCACGGCCGCCGACATTCAGACCGTCGGCGACATCGTTGTGCTCAATCCCGAGCTCGTGCTGTGCACGTTGGACGAGGGTGCCGAGATCCGCATGGAATTCACCGTCAACACCGGCAAGGGTTATGTGCCGGCCGAGCGCAACCGGCCGGAAGATGCGCCGATCGGTCTGATTCCGGTCGACAGCCTGTACTCGCCGGTGCGCAAGGTGTCCTACAAGGTGGAGAACACCCGCGAAGGCCAGATCCTCGACTACGACAAGCTGACGCTGACCATCGAGACCAACGGCGCCGTGAGCCCCGAGGACTCGCTCGCCTATGCGGCGCGCATCCTGCAGGACCAGCTCAACGTCTTCGTCAATTTCGAGGAGCCCAAGCGCGAGACCGCGCGCGAGACCATCCCCGATCTGGCCTTCAACCCGGCCTTCCTCAAGAAGGTCGACGAGCTCGAGCTCTCGGTGCGGTCGGCCAATTGTCTCAAGAACGACAACATCGTCTATATCGGCGATCTCGTGCAGAAGACCGAGGCCGAGATGCTGCGCACGCCGAATTTCGGCAGGAAATCGCTCAACGAGATCAAGGAAGTGCTGGTGCAGATGGGCCTGCATCTTGGCATGGAAGTGCCCGGCTGGCCGCCCGAAAACATCGAAGAGCTCGCCAAGCGCTTCGAGGATCACTACTGAGCAGAGGACGGACGACGGATAAATGGTCCTCTTATCCGTCCTCCGTTGTCCGGAGTCCGAAAATGCGTCACGCCAAGACTCACCGCAAGTTCAGCCGCCGTTCGGATCACCGCAAGGCGATGCTGGCGAACTTGTGCGCGGCCCTGATCAAGCACGAGCAGATCACGACGACGCTGCCCAAAGCCAAGGACCTGCGTCCGATCGTGGAAAAGCTGGTCACGCTCGGCAAGCGCGGTGACCTGCATGCGCGCCGCCAGGCGATCGCGCGGATGCGCGATATCGCCATGGTCAAGAAGCTCTTCGAGGTGATCGGCCCACGTTACAAGGACCGCAACGGCGGCTATACGCGGGTGATGAAGGCCGGCTTCCGCTACGGCGATTCAGCGCCCGTGGCCGTGATTGAATTCGTCGACCGCGATGTCGACGCCAAGGGCAAGGATTCCGGGCCGGTTCAGGTCCGGACCGCGGAACCGGCGCCGGCTGCGGCATAGAGCTTCCGAAGCATCATGGTCATCGAGGGCAGCGGTTTTGCTGCCCTTTTTCTTCGTCCTGGCGCCCCAGGCGGCATTTGGGCGCACAACGTCAGCTTTGTTGGCGGCCGGCGCGCGATGCAATAGGGTGGGCGTGGGAAGCTGGAGGGGCACTATGATTCGAGTTGTGACGTTCAGTCTTGCGACGCTGGCGCTGGTCGGCGCGGCCTATGCCGAAACGCCGGTCGAGCGCGGTTCCTATCTCGTCAACACCATCATGACTTGCGGTAACTGCCATTCGCCGAAGGGGCCGCCCGACGTCGTCGCCGGCAAGGACTTCTCCGGCGGGCTGCGTTTCGACGAGCCGCCATTCGATGTCACCGCGCCGAATATCACCCAGGACAAGGAGACCGGCATCGGGTCGTGGAGCGACGGCGACATCAAGAAGCTTTTGCGTACCGGCGTTCGCCCCAATGGCGTTGCCATCGCTTCGGTGATGCCGACAGGTTTCTACGACATCATCACCGACGGCGACATGGATGCCATCGTTGCCTATCTACGCACGCTCAAGCCGATCAGCAACAAGGTGCCGGCCCCGATCTACAAGATGGCGGCGCCGCGCCAGGTATTTCCGGGCGGCGAGAAGCCGTACACGCAGGCCCTGTTGCGCGACAAGATGAAGAACGGCTTCTATCTCGCCACCATCGG
>JASHQO010000086.1 GCA_030039105.1 Xanthobacteraceae bacterium | reverse complement strand
GGCAGCGCGGGCCGTTCTGAGGCGGACATCGCCGGGCATGTCATAGACGGCGAAAGCGTAAGCGTGCGGATCGATTCGATGAAAGCCGCCAAAATGATTGTCGTCGGCAATGGACGATGCGCGCTCACGCCGAGCGGCCGTCTGTGGGCGAAGCTCTTTGAATCCGCCGGCAAGATTTTTCGCCTGCCGCTCGGAGGCTAGATCGTGGACGGACAGTGGACGATCGCGAGCGCGCCGTTGGCCGGGCTGGCATTGGTCGTGTTGATCCAGATCGTGATCGTCCATGTGTCCCGGGGAAAAGTCGGCACATCGATCGTCATCGCGATTCTTGGCGGCTTGGCGGTGACACTCGCGGTCATCGCGCTGGGTCGCGCCGAGACGTCCCGCGCGCCGGACGGATTTGTCGACACCTGGTTGCTTGGCGTAGCAACCTATCTGGCGCTTGCCTTTGGATTCTGGGCGTTCCTCAATCTCAACATCACCTCGATGCGTATTCGGATATTACGCGAGCTTCTGCGCGCCGGCGGAAGTATAGCTTTGTCCGACATGCCCGTGCTTTATACTGCACCCGAACGCCTGCGGCGGCGGCTCGAAAGGCTCGAAAAGGGCGGCCAAATAATGTGCAAAGACGGTCGCTGGCTACTCAGCTCCTGGCAGGTTCTGGCAGTGGCACGATGCATCGGCGCCTTGCGGACTTTCATCCTGCCACGCCGTGATCGTCAGCTACCGTAGCACTTATGGCCAACATCCATGCCGGTCTGCGAATTCCGCGATAAGTTGGCCGCCGCGACCGTCGCGCGCGGGTTTTCGGCGGCGGGAATGCTCGCCGTTGCCGCGCTGTTCGGCAGCTTCATCGGCGTCGTGCTTTGGTTCGATGGCGTCGACTTCTATCATCGACATTTCTTCGATGCCGGTGCGATGGTCGCGGCCGACAATTTGCTGCGGCTCGTCTTTCTCGGCATTTTCTCCTGGCTGATCTATGCGCCGGGCGCCGCGGTCGTCGGTCTTCTGATGGTGCCGGGCGACCGCGCCGCGCTGACAGCGGCGGAGCGCGGCGTGCTCGGTTTCGGTATCGGGATTGGCATCTGGTATGTCGCGACGTTGATCCTCGGACAGCTCGATCTCTATTACCGCTGGGTTGCGGTCGTCCTGTGCTTGGCCGTGTTGATCGGCTCGGCGAAATATTTTGCGCGGGTCGCGGTAGCCGGCTGCCGCGCGTTTGCCGGCCACGTTGCCGAATTGCGACGGGGCCGTGCGCCGCCGTCATCCATCGGTGCGATCGTGGCCGCGGTGGTGGCGTTCTGGCTGATTCTCAGGTGCGGCCTGTTTCCCGGCGGCGGCACCGATTATTACACGCACTACTTCTATTATTACCTCGAGGTCCTGAAGAATCACGGCCTCGCGCCGAACGACGTTTGGTATCAGTATTATTATTCCAAGGGCAGCGGGCTCGCCTTTCTCGGTATGCTGCTGACCGATCCGGAAGCGCCGGCGCTGACCGGATCTGCCGCCGTGCTCGGCGCCGTGATCGCCATCGCAACCATGGCGAGGCGTCTGGTGCCGGGCTCGCTGTGGCCGGCCGCTGGAGTGCTGGTCTATCTGCTGTTTTACCTGGTCGGCCTTAACCCCGGCATCGCTGAGGGCGATTTTCAAAAGGACCACGAGGCGGCAAGCGCACTGGTGGTGCTGTTTGCCTGGGCGCTGGGCATGGAGCGTTGCGGTCCGGCGCGGCCGTTCCGCGTCATGGCGGCTGCGGTCGGAATTGCGACCGCTGTCCTCAGCCCGCTGGTCGCCATCCTGCTCGGCCTGTTCGCCGGATTGCTGGCCGGTTGGGCGGTGTTGCGCCGGCGCTGGGGCGACATGTGGGGCTACGGCTCGATCGCGGCCGCGATCGCCGCGGTGGTGCTGGCAGCGATGACCTTGAGCTATCTGGCGACCGGATTGCCGAACGACCAGCCGCTCGATCTCATGCTGCATTTTGCCGATGTTTCCCGCCTGGATCGCTGGGGCGTGATCCCACAGGTGATCGCGGTCGCTTGGATCCGGCACAATTATCAGGACCTGGTGCCGCCCCTCGGTTGGCAGACCGTCAAGCAGCTCGTCAAATTCACGCGGCTCGGCGCATTGTGGCCGTTCCTGGCAGCGCCCATCATTACCGCAGTCGCGCTGCGCGTAGCGGACGCGCTGTCCGGCGGCAGACCGGCGACGCCGCCACGCGAGCCGTCGGCGGCGTCGTTCGCCGGCGCGACCGCGGCGCGGCTTGCGGCCCTGCTGGGCTTTCTGGTGATCGTCGCGCTCGCGGCCGGACGGGCGCAGAATATTTCATTCGAAAGGCTGAGCACGTTTTTCGTGCCGCTGATCGCGCTGTTCGGAATAGCGGGCAGCGCCTGCGTGTTGGCGCGCCACGCCGAATATCGTCGCAATCCGTGGTTCTCCTCTGCGCTGCCTCTCGTGCTGCTGGTCTCAGTCGTCTTCGAGTGGCAAGTGCTTCAGCATTGGACGCGGCGGCTGCCCGCCGAGACCGCCAACGCGCTGCGCTTTTTCGCAGGCCGCATCAGCCTCGCCGAAGCCTACGCCCACGCCGACAGCGGCTATGCGTTCGGCGCGATCAATCCCGGCGCGCTCGCCGCGGCGCGGCAACTGCCTTACGGCACGCCGATCTGGAGCACCAATGTCGACTCCTATTGCATGGTGCCGGGCTGCCTGATCGAAAGCGTGCTGTCGTTCAAAATGTCCGGGCGGCTCGAAGAAATCCTCGGCGGCGAGCCGGAACTGGCGCGGCAGCGCCTGCAGGAAGCCGGATTGAACTATTTTCTGTTCATGAAGGACTCGCGGTTGATCGACCTTTTGCCGTTCAGCCGGTTGTTCGCCCCGGACGCGATCGGGCGCTATCTCGGCATCAAGTGGAGCGATGGCTCGACTTTCCTGCTGACCTGGATCGGCCCCGACACCAAACCGATCGGGCCCGATTTTCTAGAACCCTATGTTCGCCGCAGAACCGAACCGGACCCGCTGCAATGGTTCAAGTTCGACAAGCTTGCTACGCAAATCGTCTTACTGACGCCGAAGCTCAGGCAGGTGACGCAATGGGGCGGCGCGAACAAGTTGTTAATCTGGCCATAGCCGGTTACGGACTGTTGCATGGCCGGCATTGTCACGGTCGACGGGCCCCCGCTTGAGTTACGCCGCAACGCGTCGGTGCCATGCTGAATGCCGCCGACGCCGCTGCGCGGACTGTGTTCAGCCGCGACTATCGCGCCCGCTATTCTTCACTACAATCGTCGTGCTGTGCCGTAAGACCGCGGGCTCGCGCTGAATGACGCCCGCGCGCGATTGCTATCTCGCGCGAGGTAACAGCCCGCTTTCTTCAGCATGCTGCTGACGGACTCGAAGCGCCGGCCCTCGCTCCGGCAGGAGCCAAAATTGAGACGGTGGCAATCGGCAACTGCTTTCTGTATAAAGCGGCCTTCCCAAAAACCAGAGCGCTTGACGATGGCCCGTGTTATGGACGATCAGTGCCTCGGCGGCGAGCAGTGGAAACGCAATTGACATGCTGATCACCAATTTTCGGCTGAAATACATACTCTACAAGATCGTCTGCGGCGCCTACCAGCTAGTCGATACTGGCCGCATTCATCCGGCTCGGGAGCGCTCCTTGCGCGCACTGCAGCGCAGCGTCGATTACATCGAGAAGGCGGCGCCCGATGCGCTCGGCTTCGATACCCAGCGCGAGGCGATCGATTATTCCCTGCAATCGGTCGCCGTGGCCGGGCACTATATGGAGTTCGGCGTCTTCACCGGCGGCACTATTCGCTATATCGCGCGCAACATCGGCAGCAAAATCATCCATGGCTTCGACAGCTTCGAAGGATTTCCCGAGGTATGGTCGGGCTACAATCTCGGCAACAAGACCTTCGATACCCAGGGCCGGATGCCGCGCGTGCCGCAAAACGTGCTGTTGCATCCGGGCTTATTTGACGAAAGCCTGCCGAAATGGCTCGCCAGCAATCCTGGCCCAGTGGCCTTCATCCACGTCGATTGCAATATCTACAGCTCGACCAAGACCATTCTTGACCTGCTGGCGCCGCGTCTGGTCTCCGGCAGCGTTATCCTGTTCGACGAGTACTTCAATTATCCAGGCTGGGAACGGCACGAGTTCAAGGCGTTCCAGGAATACGTCGCCGCCCATAACGTCAAATACACCTATCTCGCTTTCGCCCGACAACAGGCTGCGGTGCGCATCGATTCGATCGGGATCGGAGCATAACCGTGCCGTCAGCGCTGTTTCCGGCTGAGGTGACGATGACGCCAGCGGCGCGTGCGCTGCATGACGACGCCGACGTGGTCGCGCCTGGCCTGCAAGCACCGCTCGACCTGACGGTCTTCATCTCCTGCTACAACGAACGGCAATTTATCGCTGCGACCATTGACGCCGTGCGTGCCGCGCTCGACGAGATCGGCACAGTCAGCTACGAGATCATTATCGTCGATGATTGCTCCAGCGACGATTCGAGCGCGACGGTCAAAGCCTATATCGCGGCGCATCCAGACGCGCGCATCGTGCTTCGCACCAACAAGGTCAATCGTGGCTTGGCACAGAACTATCTCGACGTCGCCTTCGTCGGCAGAGGCAAATATTATAGGCTGATCTGTGGTGACGATGCCGAGCCGAAGGAGACGATGCTGACGGTGTTCGGCGCCATCGGCCAAGCCGACATGATCATCCCTTATTACGTGTCGAGCGAGGGCAAGAGCCTTTATCGCCGGATGATCTCGAACACCTACTCGACCATCGTCAATCTGATCAGCGGCTTTCGCCTGCACTACTACAACGGCCTGGCGGTGCATTTGCGCTACAATGTGATGCGCTGGCATCCCAACACGCGCGGCTTCGGCTTTCAGGCCGACATCATCTGCATGCTGCTCGACCAGGGCTTCACCTACAAGGAAGTGGCGGTCAGGACCATCGAGCGGCGCGTCCAGGGCTCCAATGCTCTGACTTTCAAGAACGGGCTCTCGGTGGCCCACACGCTGGTCGATCTGATCTTTCGGCGCCTCGCCAATCTGGTCTATCGGCGATGATGAGTTCACGTTTTGCCGGTCCGCTGACGGTTATCGCCAATCTTACCGCATTCAGCGCTTGTGCATGCCTTGCTTTCGCACGGAACGTCAACGCGCTGTTCTACGCATACGACGGCTCGTACCTGCTGGCCGCTGCGCGCGATCAACTGAACTTTGGCCAGCCGACGTTCGACTATACGAGCAATTTCCTGCAATCGATCGGCAACATCCAATTGCCGCAAAATGCCCGGTTGCTCCCTTTTTTGTGGCCGATCGGTTGGTTTTCCGACCTTCGCGTCGCAAGGATTGCGAGCTACCTGATTCTGGCTGCGATCGTCTTTCTGACGGCCTATGGGCTCGCGCGGCTCTTATCGCAACCGCGGACGATTGCGCTGACCGCGGGATGGATATTGGGTTTTGCGACTACGCCTTTCGTCCCAAGGCCGTTCTTTTACGAAATTCTGTTCGTCGCGCCATCTTTCGTCGTGATCGCCGTTGCGCCGGTTGTCGCCTTTGGCCTGATCCGACAAGCAGGCCGCTCAAATCTGTTGGCGGACGCCGCAATCCTAATGGGATTGGTCGCATTGGCATTCTACGCGTTGGCGGCGGTGCCGCTGCTGCTGCCGATCGTTGCATTAGGCACGGCGGTCTATGTCGTTATAGCGCTGTTTCTCGCGCGCCGTCGATCGGAGCTATTGCGCAAGCTCGCCATATTGGCGGCGGCACTGGCCATTGCAACTCTATTGCGATGGCCCTGGTATGCGTTGGGTTTATTCTTGGATACGGCTCCCAATTTTTTCCCCAATGACTATACGGCCGTTTATCATGATGCGATCTATGCTTCGGTTTTGTTTCACGGCAAGACGATCGGCCGGGCGGGGCCGCTTCTCGTGGTGTCTTCTGCGATAGGCGCAATCTTGTCGCTGAGATCCGTTGACTCGGAGCTTCGCGCCTCGGCCTGGATGCTCCTGGCTCTGATCGCGACATTCTTCGGCGCCGGGATTGCTCTTGCTTCGATGCCGCATTGGATATTGCCGCCGCCGATCTATTTCGAGGTCGCCGTGTGGCCGCTCTACGGGGTTTTCGCGGGCATTGCGCTGATCCGGATTTCGAATGTCACCGTCGCGCTGTTGGCCCGGCAATGCCGGTTGGCGACCCGCTGCCGTCTGCAGGCGATCCTGCCGGTCGTGGCTCTCGTGGTGGCTGCGGTTCTCGTGCTGAGCAAGCGGCCGACCGCCATGGTCTTTCCTTATCCGCCGCAGCTCTCACCGGTCACGGCGATACTGCAAGCCAATATCGGCCTCGATGGGGCTACGACGTTCGGAGGCCGGGTCGCCACCATCATGCCGGTAAAAGTCGATGGCCTGGATGCCGTGGCACAGCAGATAATCGTTGCGAGCAATTGGGCGCAAGCCGTCGGCAATGACGAGATGTCGATCGGGCTATGGTATTACCGGGTGCCCACTTTGTTCGAGTATAATCAATTCCTGTCGCCGCTGTTTCATGCCCTGCTCAAGCGAGCGCTGCAACGGCCACGACTCGCTTACCAACGCAATATGACGCTGATCACTTATGCGGATGCGCCCGTCCTGAAATTGCTTGGCGTGAGATACGTGCTGATGCCGCACCCCGATGGCTCGCTCGGCACGCTGCGCGCCACCGAGGATCGCGCTGGCGAGCCATGGGGATTGATCGAGCTTGAGGCGCCGAATCTCGCGACTTATTCTCCGAGCTCGGTCGAAATGCGGGACGGTCTGGCCGCCACCTTGGATTTTGTTGTCGACGACAGCGTCGACTTGACCAAACGCGCCGTTGCGCGCGAAATGATTACTGGGCCGTTGACGCCGGCGCGATCACCGATGCTCTCCGTGACCAACGAGGATCTTCATGTGGTGGCCGACAGCGACGGCCGCTCGCTGCTGATCGTGCCGGTCGAATTCAGCCATTGCATGACGCTGCGCGAGACGCATCCCGGGGACGGTGGCACTGCCACGCTGATGCGGGTCGATGGCCTGCTTACCGGTGCTGTGTTCGAGCATCACCTCGACGCGACGCTATCGTTTCGCATCGGCCCGCTTCGCAATCCGTCGTGCCGCTGGTTGGACTATCAGGATATGAAGACAATGCTGCGCTGAGGGGCGCTGGACAATGGCTGTACCGCAGGATTCACGCCGGATAACGCCGATGCAGGCGCTGCGGCGGACGCTGCGTTTGCGGGAACGCTGGCACCGCTGCGCGGCGCGGTTCTTCGATCTGACCCTCAACACGCTGGTCAAGCCTTTGCATCACGGCTTTTTCTGGGGCGACCGCTTGCTCACTTTGGACAAGTCGGCTGGATTCCTCGCTGAACCGATCTTTCGCGACGCACTGCGGCATGCCGACAGCACGACCGGCGAAAACCAGTACGTTTCACCCCACGGCATCGCTTGGCGCTACCACACTCTGATCTGGGCGGCGCGCAGCTCCTTGGTGCTGCCTGGCGACTTCGTGGAATGCGGCGTCTACCGCGGCGACATGAGCTGGATGATCACGCAGACGGTCGATCTGTGCGCGGCCGGCAAGAAGTTTTATCTCTACGACACTTTCGCTGGCCTCGATCCGCGCTATCCGAGCGAATTCGCCTCGCCGAACGCCGAGCGAGCGGCCCAATACATCGCTCACCGATACGGTGAGGAAGACATCGAAGGCCACGTCCGCCGGCGCTTCGCGGCTAAGGACTATGTGGTGGTGACCAAGGGGGTCGTGCCCGACGTGCTGCATCACATGGCGCCGGAGCGCATCGCGTTCATGCATATCGACATGAATTCGCCCAAAGCGGAGGCTGGCGCCCTCGAAGTGTTGTTTGACCGTGTCGCACCGGGCGGAATCATCGTTTTCGACGATTACGGCTGGAAGCAGTTCGTTAAGCAGAAGCAGGCCGCCGATCGCTTCATGGCGGCACGCGGCCAGTTCATCATGGAGCTGCCGACCGGGCAGGGGCTGATAATCAAGCGGTGACGGACGTGGGGAGTTACGCCGGGTCGCTGCCGGTGTTAGGTTGGTGATCGGACGGGCTGAATTCGTGGTGAGAGAGTGAAGGGCGTCATACTAGCTGGCGGCGTCGGCTCACGCTTGACGCCGCTTACCGAGATCACCAACAAACACCTTCTCCCCGTCGGCAAGGAGCCGATGATCTGGCATCCGGTGCGGCAATTGGTCGGCGCCGGAATCGCGGAGATCCTGGTCGTCACGTCCACCCACCACATGGGATCGGTCGTGCAGTCGCTGGGATCGGGCAAGCGTTTCGGCTGCGAATTCACTTATCGGGTGCAGGAGGAGGCCGGCGGCATCGCCCATGCGCTGGCGTTGGCGGCGGCCTTTAGCGCCGGCGAGCCCATCGTCGTGCTGCTCGGCGACAATGTTTTCGAATATTCGATCCGGCCGCACGTCGACGACTTCCGCCGGCAGCAGAACGGGGCCCGTGTGCTGTTGAAGGAAGTCGGCGACCCCGAGCGTTTCGGCGTCGCTGCGCTCGACGAGAAGGTCATCGTTTCAATCGAGGAAAAGCCGGCGCGGCCGCGGACCAACTATGCGGTCGTCGGCTGCTACATGTACGACGCCCGCGTGTTCGAGATCATCGGCCGGACCGCGAAGTCGGCGCGCGGCGAGTACGAGATCACTACGGTCAACAATATCTACATCGCGGACCGGCAGCTCGAATACGGTTTCGTCAAAGGCCGCTGGACCGACGCCGGCACGTTCGAGTCGTTCATGGAAGCGAGCCGGCTATTGCTCGAGCTCAACAACCAGATCCGCACATGACGGCGTGGCTGATTACCGGCGGCGCCGGGTTCATCGGCGCAAATTTCGCGCGCATGGCGGCGGCGCGCCATGCCGGTCCGCTCGTGGTTCTCGATGCGCTTACCTATGCCGGCAACGTCGCCAATATCGCCGATCTGATCGAGGCACGCCGCGTGCAATTCCATCACGGCGATATTTGCGATGCCGCGCTGGTCGACCGCTTGTTCGCGACCTATCGCTTCGACTGTGTCGTGCATTTTGCCGCGGAGAGCCATGTCGATCGCTCGATCCTCGGTCCGCAACCGTTTCTGCGAACCAATATCGGCGGCACCCACGTGCTGCTCGATGCCGCGCGTCGTGCCTGGAACGGCGAGGCAGGGCGCCGTTTCATTCACATATCGACCGACGAGGTGTTCGGCGATCTCGAGCCTGGCGATCCGCCGTTCGCCGAGCGCACGCCATACCGGCCGTCGAGCCCGTATGCCGCGTCCAAGGCGGCCGCCGACCACCTGGTGCGCGTCTGGCAGCGCACCTACGGGCTGCCGGCGATCGTCATCAATTGCGGCAACAATTATGGGCCGTGGCAGTTTCCGGAAAAGCTCATACCACTGATGATTCTCAACGCCGTGGAGGGGCGCGAGCTTCCGGTGTATGGTGACGGCCTTCAGGTGCGCGACTGGCTGCATGTAACCGACCACTGCCGAGCGGTCATGGCGGTGGTCGAGAAGGGCGAGGTCGGCCATACTTATCTGGTCGGAGGTGATGAACCGCGGACCAATCTCGAGGTGGTTTCGTACATTTGCCGCGCCGTCGATGGCGCGCTCGACCGTGCACCGGGCACATCGGAGAAACTGATACGTCATGTCAAAGACCGACCCGGACACGACCGGCGCTATGCGCTCGATTCGTCGTTTCTGCGAGGCAGCCTCGGCTGGCGCCCGCTGGAAAAGCTCGAGACCGCTTTGCCGGCGCTCGTGCGCTGGTATCTAGACCACAAAGATTGGACCGATGCGGTGAGAAGCGGCGCCTACAGGCAATACTATGAACGCCAATACGCGGAACGCTGAGCCGGTGGCGCGGTCGCTTTCGATCGTCATTCCGGTCTATCGCTCGCGGGCGACCTTGCCGAAGCTGCATGCGCGCCTTGTGGATGCCCTGCAGGCAATCGGGGATCCGTTTGAAATTGTTCTGGTCGAGGATTGCGGCGGCGACGGCTCCTGGGAGGTCATCAAGGAGTTGGCGTCACACGACGCCCGCGTGCGCGGCATCAGGCTCAGCCGCAATTACGGCCAGCATAACGCCATCCTGTGCGGCGTCCGCAACGCCCGGCACGACGTCATCGTCACCATGGACGATGACCTGCAGCATCCGCCGGATCAGATCGGCGTGCTGCTGGCCAAGCTTGATGACGGCTGTGACGTCGTCTATGGCGTGGCGCAAGCCGAGCAGCACGGATTGCTGCGGAACTTCGCTTCGCGTTTCACCAAGCTGGCACTGCAAAGCGCGATCGGCGCCGAGAACGCGCGCAACGTCAGCGCATTTCGGGCATTTCACACCAGGCTGCGCGACGCCTTCCGCGACTTTCAAAACCCCTTCGTCTCGATCGACGTGCTGCTGTCCTGGGCGACAAGCGCCTTCGGCGCTGTCAAGGTGCGCCACGAACCGCGGCGCGAAGGCGTGTCGAACTACACCGTCGGCAAGCTGGTCAACCACGCCTTCAATCTGTTGACCGGATTCAGCGCCGCGCCACTGCGTCTTGTCAGCATCATCGGGTTTTTGTTCACACTGTTCGGTTTTGCCGTTCTGGCGCGGGTGCTCGTGGTTTATGTGCTCTACGGCTCGCCGGTGCAGGGCTTCGTCTTTTTGGCGACGATCATCACAATGTTTTCCGGCGTGCAGCTTTTCACCCTGGGCATCTTCGGCGAATACTTGGCGCGCATTTTCGGCCGCACCATGGACCGGCCCGCTTACGTCATGGGCGAAGCGACCGAGGATGCCGTTGCGACTGTGCGCAGCGATGTCGCCGGCGAACGGGCACGATCGGAAACGGTGTGAGGGCCGCCGATGAAAATTGCACTGTTTGTCGCGGGCACCAAGGGCGCCAATTTTCTCCGGAATTTTAACGACGACGCGACGGTCGATCTCGTCGTCTCGTATCCCAGCAAGGCGTTGCAGCACAACGCCCATGCCGACATCCAAGACTTATGCCGCGCCCGGAACTACAAGCTGGTCGGGCGGAACGATGTTCGCGCCGAGGATTACGCGGCCGCGGACCTTGTGCTGCTGGCTGGGTGGCAATGGATGTCGAGCGATGCCGACCGGCGCTTTGTGGTTTTGCACGACTCGCTGTTGCCAAAACTGCGCGGCTTCAATCCGACCGTGACGGCCTTGATCGGCGGCGAGACCGAGATCGGCGTGACGGCCTTTTCTCCGGCCGGCGGCGACCCATCCGTCTCCGATTCGGGACCAATATTCGGTCATGAGGTCGTGCGGATCGCGTATCCGGTCACGATCCGCGACGCTTACGAGCGGCTCGGCGTCGCCTATGGCCGACTCGTGGGCCGCGTCCTTGAGGCCGCATCCGCAGGGCCGCTTCAGTTGACACCGCAGGATGAGGCGAAGGCGACCTATTCGCTGTGGCGCGACGAAGACGACTATCGCGTCGACTGGGGCATCGCCGCGGAACAGATCCAGCGCTTTGTCGATGCCGTCGGCTGGCCCTATATGGGCGCCAAGACGACGATGCAGGGACGCGAGATCCGCATCGATCGAGTCGAGGTGATGCCGGATATTGTGCTCGCCAACCGTCGCCCGGGTAAGATTTGGTCGCTCGGCGAAGGCGGTCCTGTCGTTGTTTGCGGCGCCGGCATGATACGGATTACCGCGGCGCGGGAAGCCGACGGCAGCCCGGTCCGCTTTACCGCGCTGCGCGTTCGCTTGGCGTGAGGGGAATGGCGCACGAGACGGTCACCATCGAGGGCATTCGGTGTTACGCGCCGACGCTGGCGCTGGGCAGCGAAGATTATCCCGTCGATTTCCATGATCGGCTGTGTCGGCTGGAGCAGGGGCACTTTTGGTTTCAGGCCAGGAGCCGGATCATTCGGAACATTTTCCGCCGATATTTGGCGCAACCTCGTCCGCACATCCTCGATATCGGCTGCGGTACGGGCTATGTGCTGCAACAGTTGGCGGCGGAAGGCCACTATGAGCTTACCGGTTTGGAAGAGCATATCGCCGGCTTGCGTCACGCTCGCCAGCGCCTGCCGTCGGTCGAGTTCGTCCAGGCCGACGCCCGCGACCTGCCTTATGAATCGCAGTTCGACGCGGTCGGAGCGTTCGACGTGATCGAGCATATCGACGAAGATGGCGCAGTATTGGCCAGCATGCACCGTGCGCTGAAACCCGGCGGCATCGTCGTCGTGACGGTGCCGCAACATCAGTGGCTGTGGAGCGCCGCCGACGAAGTCGCGATGCACAAGCGGCGCTATACGCGGACGGAGCTGTCGGCGAAGCTGTCGGTGGCGGGCTTTGCGATGCTGTATTGCACTTCGTTCGTGACGGCGCTGCTGCCGGTCATGTATCTTTCGCGGCTTGGCAAACGGCGGCCCGCAGCGGACGCGACGACCGATGTGTACGAGTTGGAGATATCGCCCGTGGCAAATACGGTATGTTCCGTCGCGATGCGGATCGATGAAGGCTTGATAGGGCTCGGTCTGTCATTGCCGGTCGGCGGCTCGCTCCTAGCCGTCGCGCGCAAGATGAAATGAACGAGGCTGCGGAGCATAGTGTGACCGACGGCGAGCGCATCCCATTCAACCGCCCGTACCTAACCGGGCGCGAGCGCGACTACATCGAGGAGGTCCTGCAATCGCGTCTGTTCGCCGGCGACGGGGCGTTCTCGCGGCGTTGTCAGGCGCTGTTGCAGCAGCGGTTCGGTGCGGCGAGCGTCCAGCTCACCACGTCCTGCACCTCGGCGCTCGAGGTGGCGGCGCTGCTTTGCGATCTTGCTCCCGATGATGAAGTGATCGTGCCATCATACACCTTCGTCTCCACGGCCAATGCGTTCTGGCTGCGCCGCGCCAAGGTGAAATTCGTCGACATCCGCCGCGACACGCTCAACATCGACGAGACGCAGATCGAGGCCGCGATCGGCCCACGCACGCGGGTCATCGCGCCGGTGCACTACGCGGGCGTCGGCTGCGAAATGGATGCGATCATGGCCTTGGCGGCCAAGCACGGCCTGATCGTGGTCGAGGATGCCGCCCAAGGCGTCAACGCGACCTACAAGGGCCGCTATCTCGGTACCATCGGCGACATGGGCTGCTACAGCTTTCACGACTCCAAGAATTTTGTGGCCGGGGAGGGCGGTGCGTTCCTGACCAACAACGAGTCTCTGGCCCGTCGCGCCGAGATCGTGCGCGAAAAGGGCACCAACCGCAGTCAGTTCTTTCGCGGCGAGGTCGATAAATATACCTGGATGGATATCGGCTCGTCCTACATCGCGTCCGATCTGCTGGCGGCCATGCTGCTCGCTCAACTCGAAGGCATGGATGAGATTACCGCTCTGCGCGGTCGGGCCTACGGCCGCTACGCGGTGGCGCTGGCGTCGTTGGTCGCGGCCGGCGCGGTCGAGGTTCAATCGATCCCGCAGCACTGCGCGACCAATTTCCATTTGTTTTACATCCTGGTCGAGGACCCGGACACCAGAACGCGGCTGATCGACCACCTCAAACGTCAGGGCATCCACGCTGTATTTCATTACGTGCCGCTGCACAGTTCGCCGGTCGGAGAAACCATGGGCAACCGCGCCGGCATGCTGCCGGTCACCGAATATTGTGCCGAGCGCATCGTACGATTGCCGCTTTATGCGGGGCTGCGCGATGAGGACGTCGACCGCGTCGCCGGTAGCGTGCGGTCGTTTTTCGGTCATTGAGGCATGCCCAAGATCCTCTATCTCGTCACCGAAGATTGGTTCTTCGTCTCGCATTTCCTGCCGATGGCGCAAGCCGCGCGCGATTGCGGATTTGACATCGCCGTCGCGACGCGCGTCCGTGCCGACGGCGAACGGCTCAGAGCCGAGGGCATGTCCGTCATTCCGATCGAGAGCGAGCGCGGCAGCGCCAACGTGCTGACCGGCCTGCGCGATTTTGTCCAGCTCCTAAAGATTGTACGCCGCGAACGCCCCGACATCGTGCACTGCATCGCGCTGCGACCGGTGGTGATCGGCGGCATCGTGGCCAAGCTCGCCGGCAATGGCAGTCTGGTGCTGGCGCCGACCGGGCTTGGTCATCTGTGGATCGAGCGCGGCTTCGCGGTGGGACTCGCCCGCAAGATCGTCAGCGTCGTCGTCGGCACTTGGCTGCGTGGGTTGCGCACCCGTTATCTGTTCGAGAATTACGACGACCCTCGTGAATTCGGGTTGGATCCGCGAGGCTCCAACGTGACGATTGTCGGCGGTGCCGGTGTTGAGCCGGTCAATTTTCCGCTGAGCGAGGAGCCTGAGGCGCCGCCGGTCAAGGTCGCGGTGGTCGGACGGATGATCCGGCCCAAGGGCGTCGTCGAAGCCGTCGAGGCGGTGCGGCGCGCCCGCGCCACAGGCGTGCCGGTCGAATTGCATCTCTTCGGCGATCCCGATCCGGCCAATCGACGCTCCATACCGCAAACTACGATCGAGCAATGGATGAAGGAACCGGGCGTAACCTGGCACGGCCGCGTCGATGATGTAGCGCGGATCTGGCGCGAGCATCACATCGCCATGCTGCTATCCTACCGCGAAGGCCTGCCGCGCTCGCTGGTCGAAGCCGCTGCTGCCGGTCGGCCGATCGTCGCCACCGACGTCGCCGGTTGCCGCGAGATCGTCCATGACGGGAAGGAGGGTATCCTGGTGCCGTTCGGCGATGGCGATGCGACAGCGCGGGCGCTGGCGAAGCTCGCCGCCGATCCGGCATTGCGCGCGCGGATGGGCGCCGCGGCGAATGCGCGCTTTCGCCAGCGGTTCACTGCCGAAGCCGTTCGGCAAACGGTCCGCAACCTCTATCTCAGCTTGGTGCCGGCACCGTGACTCTCGTGGATGCCGGCTTGTGGTGCGAGATCGATCCGGCCGCCGCGGCCGGCCGCGCCGCATTGTTCCTTGACCGTGACGGCGTCATCGTGGTCGACACGCACTATCTATGCCGCGTCAAGGACATGCGCGTGATCGACGGCGCCGCCGCCGCCATTGCCCGCTGCAACGCGAGCGGCGTCCCGGTCGTGGTGGTGACCAACCAGGCCGGCATCGGCCGCGGCTATTATGGCTGGGACGACTTCCGCGCCGTTCAGGATGCGTTGTCGGCTGTGCTCAAGGCGGCTGGCGCCCGGCTCGATGCGGTCTTGGCCTGCGCCTACCATGGCGAGGGTCGCGCGCCATTGCGGGTCGCCGACCATCCATGGCGCAAACCCAAGCCAGGCATGATTTTCGAGGCGGCCCGCCGCATGGGGCTCGATTTGGCGCACTCCTGGGTGGTCGGCGACCGCGCCCATGACCTTGCGGCCGGCGCTGCCGCCGGCCTTGCCGGCGGCACTCTGCTGGCGCCCGACGATCTCGAGCGGCAGGCGACGTCCCGGCTCGCCGATGCGCGGTTTGTGGTAGAGACGGCGGCAAATCTCGCCGACGCGGTCGCGGGCATCTTGGGCCGCGGCCAATTTAGGGATCGCGCGGAGTGAACGAGCCTATCCTGGTCACCGGCGCCGCCGGTTTCATCGGCTTTCATCTGGCGCGCCGGCTGCTGGCCGACGGCTTCGCGGTTCATGGCCTCGACAATCTCAACGACTATTACGACCCGCGGCTGAAGCAGGCCCGCCTCGCGGAGCTGCGCAGCAGCGCGAATTTCGGTTTCGAGCAATGCGAGCTCGCCGACCGCGACGCGGTCGGCAGGATTTTCGCCAGGCAGCGCTTCCCCCATGTGGTCCACTTGGCGGCCCAGGCCGGCGTCGCCTATTCGGCAGAGAATCCTGCCGCCTACGTCGATTCTAACCTGATCGGCTTTGCCAATATCTTGGAAGGCGCCCGGCAAGCGCAATGCAAGCATCTGGTTTATGCGTCGTCATCCTCGGTGTATGGCGCCAATACGCGCATGCCGCTGCGGGTCTCCGACCGGGTCGATGAACCACTCAGCCTTTATGGCGCCACCAAGCGCGCCAACGAGCTGATGGCGTACGCTTACGCCCATCTCTACGGCCTGCCAGCCACGGGCTTGCGCTTCTTCACGGTGTACGGGCCCTGGGGCCGTCCGGACATGGCCTATTGGCTGTTCACCCGGGCGATCTTCGAGGATCGCCCAGTGCGGCTGTTCGATGACGGCCACATGCGGCGCGACTTTACCTATATCGATGATGTCATCGAGGCCATGGTGCGCCTGATCAAGCTGCCCGCCACGGCGGCGCAGCCGCCGCATCGCCTCTACAACGTCGGCAACGAGCACCCCGTCGAGGTCGTCGCCTTGCTCGACATTCTCGAAAGGCTCATCGGCAAGCGGGCGCGGCGCGAGTTGCTGCCGATGCGGGCGATCGACGTCGCCGAAACATTTGCCGACAGCTCGGACTTGGCGCGCGATACCGGATTTGCGCCGCATACGCCGATCGAAGACGGCCTGCGCACATTTGTGACATGGTATCGCGACTACCGCGGCCGAAAGTGAAACAAGAGTGACCGCCGCTTTCGTTGGTCATGACGTCGTCATTTGCAGCGCGGCGTTTGACATCGTGTCATGCAGCGGGCATGGCTCGCGGCGCTCCGGTAACGAGGCACGATAACGGACCATGACAAAAGCCGTTCTGGGAATTATCGGCGGCTCGGGCGTCTACGACCTGCCCGGCCTGGGAAAGGCCCGAACACAAGCCATCGCCAGTCCGTGGGGCGAGCCGTCCGGTCCGTTGCTGACCGGGGAAATCGACGGCCTGCCGATCGTATTCCTGTCGCGTCACGGCAAGGGCCATCCGAATTCGCCCTCCGACATCAATTATCGCGCCAATATCGACGTGCTCAAACGCGCCGGCGTCACCGACCTGATTTCATTGTCGGCCTGCGGCTCATTCAAGGAGAATCTGCCGCCCGGAACCTTTGTGCTGATCGACCAGTTCGTCGACCGTACCTACAAGCGGGAAAGCTCGTTCTTCGGCAAAGGGTGCGTGGCTCATGTCTCGATGGCGCATCCGGTGTCGCCGCGGCTGCGCATCCATCTTGCCGAAGCGGCCATGGCCGAGAGCATCGCGGTCGTTCGTGATGGCACTTACGTCTGCATCGAGGGGCCGCAATTCTCCACGCTGGCGGAGAGCCTCACCTATAAGCATCTCGGTTATGCGGTAATCGGCATGACCAACATGCCCGAGGCCAAGCTCGCCCGCGAGGCGGAGATCTGTTACGCCACCGTCGCCATGGTGACGGACTTCGATTGCTGGC
>JASHQO010000085.1 GCA_030039105.1 Xanthobacteraceae bacterium | reverse complement strand
TGGACGATCGGCAGGTTGGAATCGAGATCGAGCGTCACCGGATAGCCGGTGAGCCGCCGCCGCCGATGCTCGAAGGCGGCGTTGACGATATCGACCGGCTCTACCCATTGCAGCTTCGGCCGCACCTGCTGGCGGCTGATGGTGGTGGCGTCGAGCAGATTCTGGATGTCGATGTTGAGGCGCTCGGCCTCGTCGCGCACCACCGTGGTCAAGGCGAGAAGCCGCTGGTCCTTGGTCAGCGCCGGCGCGTTGTGCAGAATGGTGGCGGCGCCGAGGATCGAGGCGAGCGGCGTGCGCAATTCGTGCGACACCGAGCCGATCAGCGCCTCGCGAAGGAGCTCGGTCTCCGAACGCATCTTCACCTCGTTGAGCGCACGGGCGACGTCGAGCCGCTCGAGCGTCGCCGCCGCATCGCCGAGAGCGTCGTCGATGCGCTGGCGCATCTCGGCCAGCGGCTCGCCCGTGACGTTGCCGAGATCGACGGCGACCAGGCCGAAATCCGGCGTCTTCGGCGAGACGCGGCGAATGAGCCAGATGTTGCCCTTGCCGTCGTCGACGGTGTGTTCGAGCCCTTCGTCGTGCTCGACCTGGGCCACCGCCGCGCGCACGCTTTCCGGCACGTCGTCATCGGCGCCGGCGTCTGCGGCACCGAGCAGCACCACCTTGCGCTGCACCAGATTGGCCAGATGGTCGCGGATGGCGTCGAAGATGTCCGCCGCGTTGGGGGCGGCGGCAAGCCGGCGCGAAAACGCGTAGAGGTCGCTCATCTCGCGCTCGCGCTTGCGGGCGATGGTGATGTGCTTCTTGGCCTGGCTGGAGAGATGGGAGACCACCACGGCGACGACCATGTACAGCACGAGATTGAGCGCCTCCTGGGGGGAGGCGACCTGAAAGCTGTAGAGCTGCGCGAAATAGAGGTATCCCGAAAGCAGGACGCCGGCGGCCGCCGTCACCAGCGCCGGGACGACGCCGAGGTGATAGCCCGCCAGCATGACCGGGATCAGATAAAGCGTGGCGCCGCGCAGGATGCCGACATAGTGGCGCAACAGCAGCGCGACCGCCGTAGTGGCTGCGACGAACAACAGCGCAATCGCGACGCCGCGGAGTTGGCGCCGCATGTCGAAGAAATCCAGCTTCAATCGCACGCCAAGCGCCATCCAAAACGTTGAGTCGCTGTCGGGACCGGACCATAGAACGCGGCCGGTCCGGCGACCATTGTTTTAGCGCCATCGCCCGCTGCGCAGGGGGCTAAAACGAACAAATTTTCGTAATTGGCTCCGCCTTCACTGTTAAGGCGGATGCTGGCCCGCGGCAGTTTATGCGGAATTTATTGTCCCGTTTCCGCCACCGGCGGCGAAAACCGCGTTATTTGCTACGCACCACGTCGCGATATTGCGGCGCCTGTTTGAGGAAGCCGCGGTCGAGCATCCACTCGACCTTCTCCTGGAACTCTTCCGGCCGGTACGACTTCACGCCGACCAGTTCCGGCATCAGGCCGTGCTGGCGCTGCTCGGGCTTAAGATCGCGCAGCACTTCCTGGCGCGAGCGGTCCTCGTTCTCGCGCAGCCAGGCGATGGCGCGGTTGAGCGCGCGGCGCAATTTCTCCGCGGTCGCCTCGTCGACGTCGTTGCCGGCGACGATGCCGCCGCGCCAGCGCAGGTCGGCGATATTGCGGGCGCCGGCGGCGAGCGCGCGGCTCACCAGCGGCTCCATCAGGGCGGCGGCCTGCGTCGCGCCGCCGAGCAGCGCTGCGAGCCGGTCGTTGGCGTGAACGAGCTTGATGTCCGCGAACGGCACGCCGGCGGCTTCCAGCACTTCGATCGCCGCGTAGAACGTGCCGGCGTGCCAAGTCACCGCGATCGGCACGTTGGCGAGCTCCGCCGCCGATTGGATCTTCGAATCCTTCGCCACCATCAGCGCGCCGGTGCGCACCGTGGTGTCGAGCCCGATGATCTTGCCGCCGCCGAGCGCCTGCACGCGCTCGATCGCGCCCCATTCGCACACCGGATAGACTTCGAGCGCGCCCTTCTGCAGTTGCGATTCCTTCCAGCGCTTCGAGAAATCCTCGACCCGGCCGGCGGCGCCCTTGGGATTGTCCTCGTGATATTCGACGGTGAGCCCTTCGGCTGCGAAAAATCCCTGCTCCACGGCGACGCGCCAGGGGCGGTCGTGGGCGTTGCTGTCGCTCTGCAGGCGGATGGTTTTTGTCATTGGCGGCTCTCGGCTGTTGGGCGGTCGGTCGCACGCAAGCTAGACAAATCGCCGAGCGGGCTCAACACGGTCGGATGCCGTGCGGCAACCGGCGCTCAGTCGGGCTCGTCCAGGCGATGGGCCTGCTCGTCGTAGCCGTAGCGGTTCGAATAGAACAGGAGCGCCATCAGGCCGCAGCCGACCACCAGCGAAAACACGATGCCGAGCGTCATGGCGACGTAGCCGGCCGCCGGCATCGGCGGGCCGCTGACTGCGGTCCAGGCGCGCGCGGCGAACCAGCTCGCCGCGGCCAGAATCACGAACAGCGGCACGACAATCGCCGCTATTCCCCAAACGCCGAGCCTGCCGGGCGGTTTAGCCATGCTTCAAAGATAGGCCTTGGCGCGCCGAACGCCAGCGGGGCAGCCTGCGCGAATTGGCGCTACGCCATCGCGGCTTTGAGGTTGGCGTCGACCTTGTCGAGGAAACCTTTGGTCGAGAGCCATTGCTGATCGGGTCCGATCAGCAGCGCGAGGTCCTTGGTCATGAAACCGGATTCGACCGTGCCGACGGTGACCTTCTCCAGCGTCGAGGCGAACTTCGCCAGCGCCGCATTGTTGTCGAGCTTGGCGCGGTGCGTGAGACCGCGGGTCCAGGCGAAGATCGAGGCGATCGAATTGGTCGAGGTCTCGCGGCCCTTCTGGTATTCGCGATAGTGCCGCGTCACAGTGCCGTGGGCGGCTTCGGCTTCGATCACCTTGCCGTCGGGCGTGGTCAGCACCGAGGTCATCAGGCCGAGCGAGCCGTAGCCTTGCGCCACGGTGTCGGACTGCACGTCGCCGTCATAGTTCTTGCAGGCCCAGACATAGCCGCCCGACCATTTCAGCGCCGCTGCCACCATGTCGTCGATCAGGCGGTGCTCGTAGGTGATCCTCTTCGCGGCGAACTTGTCCTTGAATTCGTTGTCGAAGATGTCCTGGAAAATGTCCTTGAAGCGGCCATCATAGACTTTGACGATCGTGTTCTTGGTGGAAAGATAGAGCGGATAGCCGCGGTCGAGCGCGTAGTTCATCGAGGCGCGGGCGAAGTCGGCGATCGACTGGTCGAGATTGTACATCGCCATGGCGACGCCGCCGCCGGGAAACTGGAACACCTCGCGCTCGATCTCCGCCCCATCGTCGCCGACGAAGGTGAGATAGAGCTTGCCCTTGCCCGGCACCTTGAAATCGGTAGCGCGATACTGGTCGCCGTAGGCGTGGCGGCCGATGATGATCGGCTGGGTCCAACCGGGCACGAGCCGCGGCACGTTCTTGCAGATGATCGGCTCGCGGAAAATGACGCCGCCCAGAATGTTGCGGATGGTGCCGTTCGGCGAGCGGTACATTTCGTGCAGATTGAATTCCTTCACCCGCGCTTCGTCCGGCGTGATGGTGGCGCATTTCACCGCGACGCCGACCTTCCTGGTCGCCTCCGCCGCATCGATGGTGATCTGGTCGCGGGTCTCGTCGCGCTTCTGGATGCCGAGGTCGAAATACAACAGGTCGATGTCGAGGTAGGGATGGATGAGCTTGCTCTTGATCTCTTTCCAGATGATGCGGGTCATCTCGTCGCCGTCCATCTCGACGACCGGGTTGCTGACCTTGATCTTCACCATGGCGCCTCGATGCCGTTGCAATGCGGTCGGGTGCGTCAGAGCGCGGCGATCGCGGCGTTCAGCGTCGTACTCGGCCGCATCGCCGCCGATGTCTTGGCGGCATCGGGCAGGTAGTAGCCGCCGATGTCGACCGGCTTGCCTTGCGCGCCGATCAGCTCGCCATTGATCTTGGCCTCGTTCCTGGTGAGCGTCTCGGCCAGCGGTTTGAAGCGAGCCGCCAACTGCGCGTCCTTGGTCTGCGCGGCCAGCGCCTGAGCCCAGTACAGGGCGAGGTAGAAATGGCTGCCGCGATTATCGAGCTCGCCGACCTTGCGCGCAGGCGAGCGGTTGAACGCGAGGATCTTGCCGATGGCGGTGTCGAGCGTCTCGGCGAGAACTTCCGCCTTGGCGTTCTTGTAGGTCTGCGCCAGATGTTCGAGCGACGCGCCGAGCGCCAGGAATTCGCCGAGCGAATCCCAGCGCAGATAGCCCTCTTCCTGGAACTGCTGCACGTGCTTGGGCGCCGAGCCGCCGGCGCCGGTCTCGAACAGGCCGCCGCCCGCCAACAGCGGAACGATCGACAGCATCTTGGCCGAGGTGCCGAGCTCCATGATCGGAAACAGGTCGGTCAGGTAATCACGCAGCACGTTGCCGGTGACGGAGATCGTGTCCTGCCCCTTGCGGATGCGCTCGAGCGAGAACTTGATCGCTTCGACCGGCGGCAGAATGCGGATGTCGAGTCCTGCCGTGTCCTGATCCTTGAGATACTTCTCGACCTTGGCGATGACTTGCGCGTCATGGCCGCGCTTGGCGTCAAGCCAGAACACCGCCGGGGTGTTGGTGAGGCGCGCGCGGCGCACGCCGAGCTTGACCCAGTCCCGGATCGGCGCATCCTTAAGCTCGCACATGCGGAAAATGTCTCCGGTCTCGACCGGACGCTGCAGCAGCACCTTGCCGTCGTCGGCGACGACGCGAACCGTTCCGCTTGCGGGAACTTCAAACGTCTTGTCGTGCGAGCCGTATTCCTCGGCCTGCTGCGCCATCAACCCCACGTTCGGAACCGAGCCCATGGTCCGGGGGTCGAACGCGCCGTGGGCCTTACAGTCCTCGATGACAGCTTGATACATCGTGGCGTAGCTGCGGTCCGGGATCGCGGCGATGACGTCGTGCAGCTTGCCGTCGGCGCCCCACATGCGGCCGGATTCGCGGATCATCGCCGGCATCGAAGCGTCGATGATCACGTCGCTGGGCACGTCGAGGCCGGTGATGCCTTTGTCGGAGTTGACCATGGCGAGGCCCGGCCGTTTCGCGTATTCGGCGGCGATGTCGGCCTTGATTGCCTTCTTCTCCGCGTCCGGCAGCATCTCGATCTTCGTCAACAGATCGCCGAAGCCGTTGTTGAGATTGACGCCAAGGCGTTTCAGCGTGGCGGCGTGCTTCTCGATCACATCGGCGAAGTAGACGGAAACGGCATGGCCGAACACGATGGGATCGGAGATCTTCATCATGGTCGCCTTCACTTGCAGCGAGAACAGCACGCCTTCCTTCCTTGCGTCTTCGATCTCATTGGCAAAGAAGGCACGCAGCGCCTTGCGGCTCATCACCGCCGCATCGATGATCTCGCCGGCCGCAAGCGGCGTTTTCGCCTTCAGCACCGTGACGGCGCCGTCGGCGCCGACCAGCTCGATGCGGGCGTTGGTTGCCGACGCGACGGTGGTCGAGATTTCCGAGCCGTAGTAATCGCCGCCCGACATGTAGGCCACATGCGATTTGGAGCTGGAACTCCAGGCGCCCATCTTGTGCGGATTGTTGCGGGCGTATTGCTTCACCGCGCCGGCGGCGCGACGGTCGGAATTGCCCTCGCGCAGCACCGGGTTGACGACGCTGCCGAACACCTTGGCGTAGCGGGACTTGATGTCCTTCTCGGCGTCCGTCGTCGCGTTGTCCGGGTAGTCCGGAACGTTGTAGCCCTTGCCTTGCAGCTCCGTGATCGCGGCCTTGAGCTGCGGGATCGAGGCGGAGATGTTGGGCAGCTTGATGATGTTGGCTTCGGGCCGCAACGTAAGCTTGCCGAGCTCGGTGAGTTCGTCGTTGAGCCGTTGCGCCGGAGTGAGCTTCTCGGGAAAATTGGCGAGGATGCGACCGGCCAGCGAGATGTCCTTCAACGTCACGGACACGCCCGCCGCGCCCACAAAGGCTTCGACGATCGGCAGCAGGGAATAGGTCGCGAGCGCCGGGGCTTCGTCGACCTTCGTCCACATGATTTCGAGCTCTGGCATGCTTGCACCTTAAGTCGCCGTGCTTGTTTGGGCCGACCGGAAACTGAACATTGGCGGGCGCGTGGTTTCTCCCGCGGGCCCTCAAATGGATTGTTCTCGGCGCGGACACCGCCAACCGGGAATTCGACTGACGGGAGTTCGGCGGGCGCCGTATAGCATCCGCATTCCGTCGGTAAAAGCCTTACCAGCAGGTGCGAGACAAGCGCCGGCGGACTGGAATGCGGCTGGCGCATGAGCGAGACGGCGGCAAACGACGCGTGCGGCGATCTGCGATCCGATACGTTGCCGCCGCTTGACGCAAGCGGCCGGCTTGGGCAGGGGCTGCCACGTTGAGGGCATTGGCCCGCCGAGGAGCACTGCATGCCAGGCGCCGGCACCGACAAGACCAAGCGCTGGGTCGAGACGCCCGGCCCGGTGGTGATCCTGGTTGAGCCGCAGCTTGGCGAGAATATCGGCGCGGCGGCCCGCGCCATGGCGAATTTCGGCTTGTCGCGCTTGCGCCTGGTCCGGCCCAAGCAGGCCTGGCCGAACAACAAGGCGCGGATGATGGCGGCTGGTGCCGACCGTATCCTCGACGGCGCGGTGCTCTACGACACGCTCGAAGCGGCGATCGCCGACTGCACTTTCGTGCTTGCGACCACGGCGCGAGCGCATGATCAGGCCAAGCCCGTGGTCTCGGCGGCCGCGGCGGCGGCCTTGATGGCGCCGCGCGTCGCGTCCGGCGAAACCGTCGCCATCCTGTTCGGCCGCGAGCGCAACGGGCTCGAAAACGACGAGGTGGCGCTTGCCGACCGCATCGTCACCTTGCCGGTCAACCCGGCGTTCGCTTCGCTCAATCTGGCGCAAGCCGTGGTGATCGTCGCCTACGAATGGTTCAAGCGCGCAAGTGGTGAGACCCTGCCGTTCGCCATGCCGCGGAAATCCGCGCCGGCGCCAAAGCAGCAACTGCTCGCGTTCTTCGCGTCAGTGGAGCGCGAGCTGGAGAAGGTCGAGTTCTTCCGGCCGCCGGACAAGCGCGAGACCATGCAGATCAACCTGCGCAACATTTTCACCCGCATGCAGCCGACCCAGCAGGATATCCAGACCCTGCACGGCGTCATCATCTCGATCGCCGAAGGCCGCAAGGGCCCGGCGCGCGGCGGCGTGCTCGACGGCGCCGAGGCGGAAATGCTGCGCGCGCTTCTGGCCGAGCACGGCTCCGGCCGCGTGCCGACGGAGCGTGGGCCGGTGCGCGGCCTCGCGCGCCTGTTGCGCCGCAATCCGACCGAGGCCGAGCGCGCGTTGTGGCAGGCGCTGACCGCCGACCGTCGCTTCGCCGGCCGCGGCTTCAAGCGCCAGACTCCGGTCGGCCAGCATATTTGCGATTTCGTATCGTTTCCGCTGCGGCTCGTGATCGACCTGGTTCCGGCCGACGAAACCGTGGCCGCCGCCAAGGCGCGCTCGGACAAGCGCGCTTGGCTCAAGGCGCATGACTACACTGTCGTAGGAATATTTGACCGCGATGTCGATTCTGATATGGCAGCGACGCTCGCGCGGATCGAAGACGCCATCGGCAAGAACTGAAATTATTTCAGTTCGAAACTGCCTGGCTTCGATGCGGGTCGCGGCAGTAACGACAAGCACGGTCGGTCAAATGCAGTTGAAAAATTCAAAGGTCCAGTATGGCGCCGGTCCGCAGCTTCTGCACTGGCTCACGGCGCTGTTCGTGATTTGCGGCTGGCTGCTGGGCACTTTTATCGACGATTTTCCGAAAGGTCCGATCCGCTCGTCGGCGTTGGCGGTCCACATGACGCTCGGGCAATGCGTCATCGTGTTCCTCATCGCGCGGCTGTTCTGGCGCATGGCCAATCCGCCGCCACCGCCCGAGGAAACGCGGTTCGGCTGGCTGCAGCAGGCGGTCGCCGCGCTGACCCACTATGCGATGTACGCTCTGCTCGTCGCGGTGCCGCTGATGGGCATTTTGGTGCAGCTCAAGCGCGGCAATGCGCTGCCGGTGTTCGGCGTCTGGAACGTCGCCTCGCCGTGGCCGACCGATCGGACGTTGGCGCGCACGCTGCTGCGCGTGCACGAGTACCTTGCCGACGCGCTGCTGATCCTGGCCGGTGTCCATGCCGCCGCGGCGCTGGCGCACCACTACCTGTTCGAGGACCGGACCTTGGTGCGCATGCTACCCGCCGCAAACCGCCCGGCGCGGCGCCGCGGCAAGGCCCGCGCCACGCCGCAAGCGGCGCCTTGAGGGCTTTTCAGCCCTTGATCACCTTGATGGCGGCTGCCGCGCCGGCGCGCAGCATCGACAGATCGCTCGACACGGCGAGGAAGCGGACGCCGCGCTTGGCCAACGCCGCGGCGCGTTCGGCCGAGTGGCAATAGGCGCCGGGAATTTTCTTCGCCTTCTGCGCGCCGGCGATCAGCGTATCGAGATGGCCGTCGACCTCCTTCGACAGCGGATCGACGGTCTTGCCGTCGGACAGCGCGATCGACAGGTCCGACGGACCGAGGAAGAAGCCGTCGATGCCGGGCGTGGCGATGATCGCCTCGAAATTAGCCAGCGCCGTGCGGGTCTCGATCATCGCCAGCGTGATGACGTTGTCGTTGGCCTCGCGCAGATAGGTCGGCATGTCGGAAACGCCGCCGAGCGTCATGGCGCGGTGCGGGCCCCAGCTTCGCTCGCCGATCGGCGGAAATTTTGCCGCATTGGCAAAGGCCCGCGCATCGGCCGGCGAGTTGATCATCGGTGCGATGATGCCTTCGGCGCCGAAGTCGAGCGCGCGGCTGACCAGCGCGAAGTCGTTGAGCGGCACGCGCACGATCGGCGCCGCGCCGCCCTGGCGCACCGCGGCGATGCCGTGCAGGATGCCGGCGACGTCCCACAGCCCGTGCTGGCTTTCGATGGCGACCGCGGGAAACCCCTCGCGCGCCAGCGTCTCGGCGACCAGCGGATAGGGCAGGCCGCACCAGCCCGAATAGACCGTCTCGCCGGCGTGCAGCCGTTTCGCCAGAGTAAAGGCGGGAATAGCCATGATGCGCGCTACCTTCCTTCTCTGATATCGGCAATAGCCCGTGCCATGAGGTCGGTCATGGTGCGGCTGATCTGATGGTCGGATTGCGTCACGCCCTTGGCGTCGAAATCCTTGCGGATTTTTTGCGCGACGTCGTGGCTGCCGTCCAGATCGGCCATGACGACGGAGAGCGCGTAGCTGTCCGCAGCGGCGCCGGCGAGTCCGAGCTTTTCCGCGGCCCACAGCCCAAGCAACTTGTTGCGGCGCGCGGTGGCCTTGAATTTGAGTTCTTCGTCGTGCGCGAATTGCTGCTCGAAGGCCTCTTCGCGCTTGTCGAATGTGGTCATGCCTTCGCCTCGACTGCACTGGAAATTGCACCGATCACGTGCCGCCTTGCATATCGAGGGTGGCCCGTCAAGGCAACCATGTTGACGCGTGAACTTGGTCGTTGCGAGACGGACCGTGCGGGTCTATGTCGATTGTACTCCGCGTCACCTTCGGCTAGCCTTTGTGTCGCGGATGGGCCGCTGCGTTGAGTCGTGCCGCCCGTTGCCGCCGCCGCGGATCTCGCCACAGTCATTGGAGCCACGGCATCCATGGATTTTACAAAGCCACGGTACACTCCCATGAGCCGCCGTCGCCGCATCTATGAAGGCAAGGCGAAGGTCCTCTATGAGGGACCGGAGCCGGGAACCCTGATCCAGCACTTCAAGGACGACGCGACTGCCTTCAATGCCAAAAAGCACGAGGTGATCGAGGGCAAGGGTGTCCTCAACAACCGCATCTCCGAATACGTTTTCCAGCATCTCAACGACATCGGCGTGCCGACGCACTTCATCCGCCGGCTCAACATGCGCGAGCAGTTGATCCGCGAGGTCGAAATCATTCCGCTGGAAATCTGCGTGCGCAATATCGCGGCCGGCTCCCTGGCGCAGCGCCTCGGCATCGAGGAGGGCACGCAGCTACCGCGCTCGATCATCGAATTCTATTACAAGAACGATCAGCTCAACGACCCGCTGGTGTCGGAAGAGCACATCACCGCGTTCGGCTGGGCGACGCCGCAGGAGATCGACGACATCATGTCGCTCGCGATCCGCGTCAACGACTTCCTGTCCGGCCTGTTCCTCGGCGTCGGCATCCGCCTGGTCGACTTCAAGATGGAAACCGGCCGGCTGTGGGAGAACGACCTGATGCGGATCGTGGTGGCCGACGAGATTTCGCCCGACTCCTGCCGGCTGTGGGACATCAAGTCGAACGAGAAGCTCGACAAGGACCGCTTCCGCCGCGATCTCGGCGGCCTGCTCGAAGCCTATACCGAAGTCGCCAAGCGCCTCGGCATCATGAGCGAAGGCGAGCGGCCGCAGGGCACCGGCCCGGTGCTGGTCAAGGGCTGAAGCGCAGGAGCGCGTCCCGTGGGCGTCCCGGCTATCAAGACAGGACCGATGACGGTGGAGGAGTTTTACGCCTTCACCGATACGCGACCCGACGAGGAAAAGTGGGAGTTGATCGACGGGGAGCCGGTCTTGAATGCGCCACCAAGCCGTTTGCATCAAAAGATCTTATGGAATTTGGGCAAGGCACTAGGCGCGATTGAAGGTCAAAAGCCTCAATTGTGGGAGGCGTCGGCCGGCATTGGCGTGCGAGTTTCTGAGATAAGCTTGCCGGAGCCGGATTTGTTCATAGTGCCCGCGGGGGCGACAATACTTGATCCACATGGACGAGAGACCAGTGATGTCCTGGTGGCATTTGAAATTTTGTCTCCGTCGACAGCAGAACGCGATTTACGTTGGAAGCGAATGGCGTATGCCCGCCTCCTGTCGTTGAGCCACTATGTCGTCTTGGCGCAGGATGCGGTCGATGTCGTAGTGTTCGCGCGTGATGCGAACTTTGCAGAGCGACGCCTGCAATCGATTCATGATTCTATTGAAATTCCATCGCTAGGAATCTCGTTGTCTTTGGCGAATATCTATCGCGATACCGGATTGACATAGCGATTGTCCGGCGGCGGCTCTTTTGAGGAAATTCTCTATGGATAAGCCAACTACTATCGGCCTTGTCGTGCCGTTCGCCACCGACGAGGTGCCGTTCGAAGGCCCGATCATGTATCCGGGCGTGCGCTTCATTCCGCGCGGGGTCGGCGTGCGCAATCTCACGCCCGAGGGCTATGAGCCGGCATGGAACGGCATTCTGCCCGCGGCCGAATATCTGGCGCAGCAGAACGTCGACGCCATCATGGTGATAGGCACCTCGCTGACGTTCTATCGCGGACCCGAGGCGCACGACCGGCTGCTCGAACAGCTCCGCGAGCGCACCGGGCTGCCGGTCAGCACCATGAGCCAGTCCATTATCGACGGCCTGCGCGAGGTCGGCGCCAAGCACGTCGCGGTGGCGACCGCCTATACCGACGTGGTCAACCGGCGCCTGAAGGAATTGCTGCAGGCCGCCGCTATCGACGTGCTGTCGCTCAAATGCTTCGATCTCCTGGAATTCGGCGGCCCGAGCAAGAAGACCGAGGCCGACATTATCGCGCTGAGCAGCACAGCGGTCGCCAGCGCCAAGGGCGCGGAAGGAATTTTGATTTCTTGCGGCGGCTTGCGGACCCTCGAAGTGGCCAAGCCGCTCGAGGACCGCCACCACATTCCCGTCGTCTCGTCTGCCACGGCCGCGTTCTGGGCGGCGATGCGGCTCGTCGGCGAGAGCGGCCAGGTGTCCGGCTACGGCAAGCTTCTGGAACAGGCCAAGGCGCCAGTGCATTAGGCACGCCGGTTGGTTGCGGCGCCGGCGATTCCTACATATTGAAGAGGCGGACCTACCGGTCGAACGCCGCCAAATATGCCATGAAAGCTCGCGTCACCGTCACATTGAAGTCGGGTATCCTCGACCCCCAGGGCAAGGCCATCGAAGGCGCCCTCAAATCGCTCGGCGTCGGCGGCGTCGCCAGCGTGCGCCAGGGCAAGGTGTTCGACGTCGAGATCGAAGGGGCGGACCGCGCCGGCGCCGAGGCGGCGCTGAAGAACGCCGCGGAAAAGCTTCTCGCCAACACCATGATCGAGAATTACCGGATCGAGGTGACCGGATGAAATCCGCCGTCGTCGTCTTTCCCGGCATCAATCGCGAGCGCGACATGGCGCGCGCGCTCAAGCTGATGTCCGGGCGCGAACCGGCCATGGTCTGGCATGCAGATCATGAGCTGCCGGCCGGCACCGACGTCGTCGTCATTCCCGGCGGCTTCTCCTATGGCGATTACCTGCGTTGCGGCGCCATTGCGGCGCGGGCACCGATCATGGATGCGGTCCGCCGCTTCGCACAAAACGGCGGCCTCGTGCTTGCGATCTGCAACGGCTTTCAGATCGCCTGTGAGGCCGGGCTCTTGCCCGGCGTGCTGATGCGCAACGCCCAGCTTCGCTTCATCTGCCGCGACGTCTATCTGCGCGTCGAGCGCTCCGATACGCCATTCACCCGCGGCTACAATGCCGGCCAGGTGATCCGCGTGCCGATAGCCCACGGCGAGGGCAATTACATCGCCGACGGCGAAACCGTCGCGCGGCTCGAGGGCGAGGGCAGGGTGCTGTTCCGCTATTCCTCGCCCGACGGCATCGTCGACCCGAACTGGAATCACAACGGCGCCATGAACGCCATCGCCGGCATCATCAATGAGCGCGGCAACGTGCTCGGCATGATGCCACATCCGGAAAATCACGTCGAAGCGGTCATGGGACGGACCGACGGCCGCGGCCTGTTCGCCGGCCTTGTGGATCACTTCAAGCTCGCGGCGTGACTTCCCGCTTCCCATATGGGAGAGGGATGTGAAACGAGCGCCGCAGCAGTGAAATCCAACGAGCCCGTCATTACGTCCGAGCTGATCGCCGAACACGGCCTCAAGCCGGACGAATACGCGCGCATCGAGAAGCTGATCGGGCGCAGGCCGACTTTCACCGAGCTCGGCATCTTCTCGGCGATGTGGAACGAGCACTGCTCGTACAAATCCTCGAAAGTCCATCTGCGCACGCTGCCGACCAAGGCGCCCTGGGTCATCCAGGGTCCCGGCGAGAATGCCGGCGTCATCGACATCGGCGACGGGCAGGCGATCGTGTTCAAGATGGAGAGCCACAATCACCCGAGCTATATCGAGCCGTACCAGGGCGCGGCGACCGGCGTCGGCGGCATTCTGCGCGACGTCTTCACCATGGGGGCACGGCCGATCGCCTGCCTCAACGCGCTGTCGTTCGGCGACCCGAAACACCCGAAGACGCGCGGGCTGGTCGGCGGCGTGGTCGCCGGCATCGGTGGCTACGGCAATTCCTTCGGCGTGCCCACGGTCGGCGGCGAGGTGCGCTTCCATCGCCGCTACGACGGCAACTGCCTGGTCAACGCCATGGCGGTTGGCTTGGCCGATGCCGATAAGATCTTCTACTCGGCGGCGTCCGGCGTCGGCATGCCGATCGTCTATCTCGGCTCGAAGACCGGGCGCGACGGCATTCACGGCGCCAGCATGGCGTCGGCCGTGTTCGGCGCCGATACCGAGGACAAGCGGCCGACGGTGCAGGTCGGCGATCCGTTCTCGGAAAAGCTTTTGCTCGAAGCCTGCCTCGAGATCATGGCCAAGGGCTGCGTCATCGCCATTCAGGATATGGGCGCCGCCGGCTTGACCTGCTCGGCGGTGGAAATGGGCGCCAAGGGCGATCTCGGCGTCACGCTCGATCTCGACAAGGTGCCGTGCCGCGAAACCGGCATGAGCGCCTATGAGATGATGCTGTCGGAGAGCCAGGAGCGCATGCTCATGGTGCTCAAGCCCGAGAAGGAGAAAGAGGCCGAGGCGATCTTCCGCAAATGGGGGCTCGACTTCGCCATCGTCGGCGAGACCACGCCGAGCAAGCGGTTCATCGTCCGCCACGGCGGCGACGTGATGGCCGATCTGCCGATCAAGGAGCTCGGCGACGAGGCGCCGGTCTATGACCGGCCCCACGTTGAGAGCCCCAAGCATCCGGTGATAGACGCGGCGTCGATCACGCCACCGATGGCTATTGCCGATGCGTTGGAACGGCTCATCGGCTCGCCGGATCTGTGCTCGCGGCGCTGGGTGTGGGAGCAATACGACCACGTCATTCTCGGCAACACCGTGCAGCGGCCGGGTGGCGACGCCGCCGTGCTGCGCATCGAGGCGGGGCCGAAAGGTTTGGCGCTGACGTCGGACGTGACGCCGCGTTATTGCGAGGCCGATCCGTTCGAAGGCGGCCAGCAGGCGGTGGCCGAAGCGTGGCGCAATCTCTCCGCGGTCGGCGCCCGACCGCTGGCGCTCACCGACAATCTCAATTTCGGCAATCCGGAGCGGCCCGAGATCATGGGGCAACTGGTCGGCTGCATCCGCGGCATCGGCGAAGCGGCGCGTGCGCTCGATTTTCCGATCGTTTCCGGCAATGTCTCGCTCTACAACGAGACCAACGGCCGGGCGATCCTGCCGACGCCGACCATCGGCGGTGTCGGCTTGCTGAACGACTTTCAGAAATCGATGACGTTGGCGTTCAAGGGTGAGGGCGAGGCAATCCTCGTGGTCGGCGACGCAACCGGCTGGCTCGGCCAGTCGCTCTATCTGCGCGACATTTGCGGCCGCGAGGCGGGCGCGCCGCCTCCGCTCGACCTCGCCGCAGAGAAGCGCAACGGCGATTTCATCCGCGGCTTGATCGCCGACGAGCTCGTCACCGCGGCGCACGACATCGCCGACGGTGGGCTGTTGGTGGCGCTCGCCGAGATGGCGATCGCCTCCGGCATCGGCGCGGTGCTGGAGGCGCCGTCGAGGCTTGCCGCGCATGCCTTCTGGTTCGGCGAGGACCAGGGCCGCTACGTCATCACCGCGAAGGACGCAAACATCGTCGCGCAGCACGCCAAGGCGGCGGGCGTGCCGCTGACCCGGCTCGGCGCCACCGGCGGCAAGGTGTTGGCCTTCGGCACCGAGCGGCCGATTACGGTGGCGCTCCTCAAGGAGCGCCACGAAGGCTGGCTGCCGGCCTATATGGCCGGCGCCGCCCCAGGCTTGGCGTCGGGCGCTGCGGCGGCGGGCTCCGGCGCTGCGGGCTGAGCCGCTTCGGCCGGCTTCGGCGCGACCGCGTTCACTGCCTCGCGGCGGGCGGACGACAGTAGTTTGGCGTCGTTACGCACGAGGCATTCGAGCGCCGCTTTGTCGCCGGGCTCGACGCCCGCGCAATGGGCCATGAAATCGAAGCGGCACGACGCGCGGATGGCGTCGCGCTGCGCTTGCGCCGGCTGCTGCGCCGCCACCGGATCGAGCATTAGGGTCGCGAACAGGCCCGCCAGCGGACAAAATCTGAGCGCGGCATCCGGCGCAACGCATTGCCTTACCTTTGCCGCTTGGCGGCGATTCTGCTACTGCACTGCGAGTGCTTTGCTGCGTGGCCCGCGAGGAGAGACACCATGGCGATGGCTGCGAACGACATCGAACGCCTGATCCGGGCGCGCATTCCCGACGCCAAGGTGACGATCCGCGATCTCGCCGGCGACGGCGACCACTATGCCGCGACCGTGATCGCCGAATCGTTCCGCGGCAAATCCCGCGTCCAGCAGCATCAGATCGTCTACGACGCGCTCAGGGCCGAGATGGGTGGCAGGCTGCACGCGCTGGCGCTGCAGACCGGCACACCGGAGCGCTAAAGCAAAAATCGCCCCTTGCGGGCCCGCTCCACAGCGCTTCCGTTCTCCGCCCGGCGCGACCGCGGCGAGTCTCTTCCTGGCCGGAATTTAGCCATCCGGCATGAAGTTGCGGCATGGGCTTTGCACCGCTTTTGCGGTTACATATATTGGCTGCCACGAGGGTCAGAGTCGCGTGGGCGGGGCCAGCCCGCGGCGCAAGCTTTAAGGAAAAATCGCGATGTCCATCGAACAATTCATCGACAATGAGGTCAAGGGCAACGACGTCGTGCTGTTCATGAAGGGCACGCCGCAGTTCCCGATGTGCGGCTTCTCCGGCCAGGTGGTGCAGATCCTGGACTATCTCGGTGTGCCCTATAAGGGCCTCAACGTGCTCGAAAACGACGACCTGCGCGGCGGCATCAAGTCGTACTCCAACTGGCCGACCATCCCGCAGCTCTACGTCAAGGGCGAGTTCGTCGGCGGCTGCGATATCGTGCGCGAGATGTTCCAGGCCGGCGAATTGCAATCGCTGCTCAAGGACAAGGGCATCCCGGTGAAGGAAGCCGCGCAAGCCTGAAGCGGCAAGACTGCGCACGGCCGCCGAAACAGCGTGGCCGATCAGCGCGAGTAGAATTCGACGACGAGGTGCGGCTCCATCTGCACCGGATAGGGCACTTCGCCCAGACCCGGGACGCGGCTGAGCTTGGCCGACATCTTGGTGTGATCCACCTCGATATAGTCGGGCACGTCGCGCTCGCCGAGCGCGATGGCTTCGAGCACCAACGCCAGTTGCCGCGACTTCTCCTTGACCTCGACCAGATCGCCGACCTTGACCCGGTAGCTCGATATGGTGACGCGCTTGCCGTTCACCAGGATATGGCCATGGCTGACGAATTGCCGCGCGGCAAACACCGTGGGGACGAATTTCGCCCGGTAGATGACCGTGTCGAGGCGGCGCTCCAGAAGCCCGATCATGTGGGCGCCGGTGTCGCCCTTGAGCCGGCGCGCTTCGTCGTAGATGCCGCGGAAGTGCCGCTCCGACATGTTGGCGTAATAGCCTTTGAGCTTCTGCTTGGCGCGTAGCTGCACGCCGTAGTCCGACAGCTTGCCCTTGCGGCGCTGGCCATGCTGGCCCGGGCCGTATTCGCGCTTGTTGATCGGTGATTTCGGCCGCCCCCAGATATTCTGGCCCATACGGCGGTCGATCTTGTACTTCGCCTCGTGGCGCTTGGTCATTCGCGTCCTCGCTTGAATGTGCGTATTTCGAGGATCGCGCCCTCCTCCTGTCCCGCCCCAAGGGCTGGAACCGACAGATTTTGCGCCGAAGCGCCGGGCAAAACCGCGGGTCGCGAAACACCGCGCGGGCCGCTGGGGCCCGCGAAGTGGGCGGTTTCTAGGGGGAAAGCCGCGGACTGTCAAACCGGAGGCTGAATGCCGGCACCGGCAGCCCAAAGCACGATCACGAAAAAGCCGGCCCTCGGACTCGATCCGAGGGTGGAAGCCGGTTTTCGGAAAAGATCATGCGCAAGCAAAAGTCTAGACGCCGGCGAGGAACTTGCGCCGCATGCTCTTGAGCACGGCGATCGCCAAAAACGCCGTCAGCGCGTCGAGGATCGCGACGACGATGAACACCGCGGTCCAGCTCCCGGTTGCCTGCTTGAGGAAGGCCGCCGCCGGGCCGCCGAGGATCGAGCCGACGCCCTGGGCGATATAGAGGAAGCCATAATTCGTCGCCGCATATTTCGGCCCGAACGTGTCGGTGAGCGTCGACGGGAACAGCGAGAAGATTTCGCCCCAGCCGAAGAACACCAGTCCGGTGAGCACCACGAACAGCGCCGGCTGATGGATGTAGGCGAACAGCACCAGGATGGCGATGGCCTCGAGCGAAAAGGCAAGCGCCATCGTGCCCTCGCGGCCGATATGGTCCGACACCCAGCCGAAGAACGGCCGCGTCAGTCCATTGGTGACGCGCGACAGCGTCAACGACAGCGGTAGCGCCGCCATGCCCAACACCAGAACGTCGGCGACGCCGTATTCCCTGGCGAACGGGCCGACATTCGACGTCACCATCAGCCCGGACGTCGACATCATGCTCATCATGACGAACAGCAGATAGAAGATTGGGTTTTTCAGCATCTCGCTCGGCGCGAAGCTGCGTCCGCTCTGCATACTCGCCGCGGGCGCCGTGGCGAGACCCGTCACCAGATGGGTCTCGGGCGGCAGACGCAGGCCCTGCGCCGCCAGAATTCCGATCGCGCCCTGGATGATGCCCCAGACCACGAGCGTATGCGCGTAGCCTGAGCTCTTGATCATGCTGTCGATCGGGAAGCTGGTGAAGAATGCGCCGAAGCCGTAGCCCGCGGCCGCAAGCCCGGCGGCAAGGCCGCGCCGATCGGGAAACCAGCGCACCATCAGACCGATGATGCCGACATAGATGATGCCGGTGCCGAAGCCGCAGACGACGCCGTAGGTGAAATAGAGCGCCCAGAGATTGTCGACATAGGCTGAGAGCACCCAGCCGCCGCCGGACAATAGCGCGCCGACCGAAATCAGGAGCCGCGGCCCGAAGCGGTCGACCAGATAGGCCTGGAACGGCGAGAACCAGGTCTGCAGGATGATCAAGAGCGAAAAGGTCCATTGCAGCTCGGCGAGCGTGGTGCCGAGTTTCTGATTGAGCGGTCCGGTGAACAGCGTCCAGACATATTGCGGGCTGGAGATCGCCATCATGGCGATCACGCCGAGGATGAGTTGGTTCCAGCGATTGAGATACCAAGCCTTCGGCTCGGTTGCGGCGGCGGCAACAATGCTCATGGCAGACCCCCGATCGGTGCATCCCGGCATCGGCCCCTTAAAGCGTAGCGTCGATGGCCGGCACCGACAAGGCAAGCCGAATAAGGCGGCAGGACCTGACGCGGGATCAGGCAGCGGTCACCGTCCGGCGGTCTGGACCAGCTCTCCGGCACCGATGCCGAAACGCGCCAACACGGCCTGCGGCGCGCGGCCGGAGGTGAAGATCGCCTGCGTCGTGCCCGCATCCGTCGCCGGCGGCGCCGGGCCGAGCAGGTCGACGACGCGGCGCGCGATGGCGGGCGCCGGATCGACGAAATTGACCGGCCATGGCGACAGCGTGCGCAGCCGGTCGAGCAGCAAAGGATAATGCGTGCAGGCGAGCACGACGGTGTCGGTGCGCTTGCCGTCATCGCGGAAGCAGGGCGCGATTTCCGCCGCGATCGCTGCGTCGCTTGCCGGCGCGCCGCGAAGCTCCTCCTCGGCATAGCCGGCAAGCTTTTTCGATCCGACCAAGGTGACGTCGCAGCCCTGCCCATAATCGCGGATCAGCGCGCGGGTGTATTCGCGGGACACCGTTCCTTCGGTGCCGAATACCGAGACCCGCTTGGTCAGCGACGCCGCGCAGGCCGGCTTGATCGCCGGCACGGTGCCGACGAAGCGCACGGTGAATTTCCGGCGCAAGTCCGGCAGCACGATGGTCGAGGCGGTGTTGCAGGGAATGACAATGAGATCGGGCCGGTGCGCTTCGATCAATTCGCCCATCAGGCCGACGACACGGGCGACCAGCGCGCTTTCTTCGAGCGCGCCGTAAGGAAAGGCGGCATCGTCGGCGACATAGATGTAATCGGCTTGCGGGCGCACGGCCGCGACCTCACGGAACACGGTGAGGCCGCCGAGGCCGGAATCGAACATCAAAATCTTCTCACGCGCCGCCATGGCACGAGATATGGCACAGCGAATTAGCTACCGGCAATCGCCGCGGCGAGAAACGGTGGGCTCAGACTTTACGCGAAAGCCTCGACCAGCCGCGGGCCTTCCTTGGGCGGCGCCGCCTGCTGCTGCGCTGCGACCTTCGGCCGGTCGGCCGCCGGATAGGCCAAGCCGCTGACCACCGTAAAGGTCAGCACCAGGATCACCGCGAGGTTGCCGTCGTGGACGTTGACGAAGACGACCGCACCCATGAGATAGGCCCAGAACGGAAAGGCGATGGTCGAGACCACCGCGTTGGTGATCCAGGCGTCGCCGTCCTCGCGCACGTACCAGCAGAACAGCGGGGTGAGAATGCAGCCGACCACCAGTGCGCCCGCGGCGATGGTGCTGATCGGCAGTCCCGCCATGGCGGCGTCCGGTCCGCCGGACTTCATAGCCTGGTCGAGGATGGCGTTGATCAGCATGGAGAAGCCGACGACCTCGCCCGGAATGTATTTGATCATGCGCTCGAGATAATTGTCTCCGGCGACCGTGCCGGCCATCTGCATTCCGGCCATGTCGGCCTGCAGCACGCTGTCCAGACCCGCGATTTGTAGATCGAGGTCGGGCACTACCGGTTTGCGCACCAATCGGCCCATGATTCGCTCCTTATGGGCATGACCCCGAAAAGCGGATTACGGCTTTCGGAAAAGATCATGCTGCCTGCCAAAGTTCGGCGCAAACTACGTCAGCGCGCGTGAGTCGGGCAAACAAACAATGCGCCCCGCGGGCGACAAAAATGCTTTGCGGCCCGCTTGGAGCTGCCGCGAATCAGAACGTGGCGCAGCGGCCTTACGCTTTGCCGAAAACACGGCGGAAGATGGTGTCGACGTGGCGGAAGTGAAAGTCGAGGTCGAAATTGGCGGCGAGCTCTTTGTCGCTCAGGTGCTTGCGGACGTCCTTATCGGCCCTCAGCAGCGCCAAGAAATCGCCGCCGCCGTCCCAAACCTTCATGGCGTTGCGCTGCACCAGGCGGTAGGCGTCCTCGCGCGCCACGCCCTTTTGCGTCAGCGCCAGCAGCACGCGCTGGGAATGCACCAGGCCGCCGAGACGGTCGAGGTTCGTGCGCATGTTGTCGGGGTAGACGACGAGCTTGTCGATGACGCCTGCGAGGCGCGCCAGCGCGAAGTCGAGCGTCACCGTCGCGTCCGGCCCGATCATGCGCTCGACCGAGGAGTGCGAAATGTCGCGCTCGTGCCACAGCGCGACGTCCTCCAGCGCCGGCGTGACGTAGGCGCGCACCAGGCGGGCGAGGCCGACGAGATTCTCCGACAGCACCGGATTGCGCTTGTGCGGCATCGCCGAGGAGCCCTTCTGGCCGGCGGAGAAGAACTCCTCGGCTTCCAGCACTTCGGTGCGCTGCAGGTGGCGGACTTCGGTGGCAAGCCGCTCGATCGAGGCGGCAACCACGCCGAGGGTGGCGAAATACATGGCGTGGCGATCGCGCGGAATGATCTGGGTCGAGATCGGTTCGACCTTGAGCCCCATTTGCTTTGCCACATGGGCTTCGACCCGCGGGTCGACCTGGGCGAAGGTGCCGACCGCGCCGGAGATGGCACAAGTCGCGACCTCGGCGCGCGCGGCGACCAGGCGCGCCTTGGCACGGTGGAACTCGGCATAGGCGACGGCGAGCTTCAGCCCGAACGTGGTCGGCTCGGCGTGGATGCCGTGGGAGCGGCCGATGGTCGGCGTGTATTTGTATTCGCGGGCGCGGCGCTCCAGCGCCGCGTTGAGCGCGTCGAGGTCGGCGATGAGGCGATCGGCGGCGCGCACGAGCTGCACGTTGAGGCAGGTGTCGAGCACGTCGGACGATGTCATGCCCTGGTGCACGAAACGCGCTTCGGGTCCGACGATCTCGGCGAGGTGGGTCAGGAAGGCGATGACGTCGTGCTTGGTCTCGCGCTCGATCTCGTCGATACGGTCGATGTCGAACTGCGCCACCTTGCCCTTGGCCCATATCTTCTTCGCCGCCGCCTTTGGAATCATGCCGAGCTCGGCCATGGCGTCGGCGGCATGAGCCTCGATCTCGAACCAGATGCGAAAGCGCGTCTGCGGCGACCAGATCGCGGCCATGTCGGGACGGCTGTAGCGCGGGATCATCGGGCTCTCATCGAGCGCCCGTTCGCGGGCGCGGCCATGGCCGTGCCGTAGCATCCCGCGCCAGGGTCAGCAATGACGCGGGCGTATTCACGCACGGAAATCTGTTTGCGAAGGCCGAGGGCGGTGGCCTAGCGAGCGAGCACTGGGCGCGGGCGACGCGGCGGCCGCGATGGAGACGCCTCCGGCGGCGCAGCCGACGCGTGCATTGTGCGCAGGATGGGCTCGTTGATGTCCCGTAACGCCGGAATGAATTCGTAGGGCAGCAGCAGCGTGGTCGGCGTCTGCATGCCCATGCCTTGCGCGACATCGGCGACGAAGTCATTGCAGTTGTA
>JASHQO010000084.1 GCA_030039105.1 Xanthobacteraceae bacterium | reverse complement strand
GCATCGCGCAGGAGACGCTCGACGGCGGCCGACAGGGCAAGGTCGGCGATGGCGGTAAGCGCGCGCGTCACTTGCGTGACCGGCCACACGCCGCCGATATCGGCGAGCGCGATCAACAGCGCCGCTTCGGCTTTCATGCGACGGAGCGCACGCATGAGCGCCACTTGGGTGCGCGCCGACGCGACACTGCGCCGGGTGCCGGCCAGCAGCGACGCCAGCGCGGCGTCAGGATCGCTCGTGATCAGACGGTGCAGGCGCGGCGGATCGGCACGGCTTAGATCCCACAGATAGGGCGCGGTCGCGGCAATGCTGGCAAGGAGAGCGGCGAACGGTGGATGCTCGGCGTTGAGCGCGGCCAGCGCCTTGCCGGCGGCGCTGGCCTTGATCTCGGCAAGCCATGCGTCACGCCGCTCAGCGCCTTTCGCCGACGCCAGCGGCAGCGCGCCGGCAAGGCGCCGGATCAATGCTGTCTCAGCAAGATCTTTCCCCGGCCGCTTCCTGACCGCGGGCCGTGTCATCCCGCCCCCGCCGGCCCGGCGCGCGGCAGGGCGATGATGCTGCGCAGACCTGGCTGATTATCCTCGAGCTTCAATTCGCCGCCGTGCAGGCGCGCGACCGCCGAGGCAAGGCTCAAGCCCAATCCAGAGCCCGGCTCCGATCGGCTTTGTTCGAGGCGCACGAAGCGCTCGACCACCCGGCCGCGATCGGCTTCGGCGATGCCAGGCCCGCGATCGGCGACGCTGAGCGCAATGCGTTCGCCGTCATTGCCGGCCTTGACGACGATTTCGGCCGGCACCCCGTTCCAAGATTTACCGTTGGGCGCGGCATATTTGATGGCATTGTCGACCAGATTCGCCAGCGCCTGGCTGACCAGTTCGCGGTTGCCGCGCACCGGAGCTGCGGCCGGCGCTTCGACCTTGAGCGTGATTCCCTTCTCCTCGGCGAGCGGTTCGTAGAGCTCGCCGACATCGCGCGCGATCTCAGCGGCGTCGAATTCGGTCATGTTGTCACGCGCCTGGCCGGACTCGGCGCGCGCGATCATCAATAGTGCATCGAACGTGCGGATGAGATCGTCGGATTCCGCGATAGTGGATTCCAATGCCGCGCGATAGGCGGCGACGTCGGGTGAGCCGCGCAGCGCCTGTTCGCAGCGATTGCGCAAGCGCGTCAGCGGCGTCTTGAGATCATGGGCAATGTTGTCGGACACTTCCTTGAGGCCGTACATCAGCGCCTCGATGCGCTGGAGCATGGCGTTGAGGCGGTCGGCGAGGCGATCGAGCTCGTCGCCGGTTCCGGCGACCGGCAGCCGGCCGGCGAGATCGCCGGCCATGATGGTCTGCGCGGTCTCGTTCATGGCCTCGACGCGGGCCAAGACGCGCCGGCTGACGAAAAAGCCGCCGGCAAGCCCGAGCACGATGACCAGTGCCAGCGACCATTGTCCGGCATTGGCAATGATGCCGAACAGCCGCTCGCGCTCCTCGAGGTCGCGGCCGACCAGAAGGCGGAAGCCACCGGGCAGTTGCACCACCTGCACCAGCGCATGATGATCGCTGCCTTCCGGCGCTTCGAGGCGCCGATAATTGGTTTCGAGCCAACCCGGATGGTCGAGCACGCCCGGCTCCAGCGAGCCGACATTGCCCGCGAGCCCCTCCCCGGTCGCCGTGGTCACGAGATAGAGGCTCGATCCCGGCCGCCGCGAGCGCAAATCGACGACGATGACCAGGCGGCGGATACCGCCAAGGTTATATTGCTCGCGCAACCCGGAAATTTCGGTATCGACCGTCGTCGTGATCTGCTCGGTGATGAGGCGTCGCGTATTGAGCGCGAAATAGCCGAGCAGCGACGCCGCGAATATGATGAAGACCAGAAGATAGACCAGCGTTAGCTGGAAGGCCGTGGTGCGTAAAAGCTTACCGAGCGCGGTCAAGGGGTCGCTCTCTCAGATCGTTTGCCGATTTCGCTCTCGGAAAAATCCTCTTCCCAGAACTCGAGCGAAGCGCGTTGGCCGCCGCGTTGGCTATCAGCTTCGGCGCGCCGCAATTCAACGCGCCGGATCTTGCCGGAAATGGTCTTCGGCAATTCGGCGAATTCGAGCCGCCGCACCCGCTTGAACGGCGCCAGCGCGGTGCGGCAATGCTGGAAGATCGAGAGTGCCGTGGCACGGTCCGGCGCATGGCCGGGCGCCAGCGCCAGAAAGGCCTTCGGTACCGCAAGCCGCAGCGGATCGGGCGACGGCACGACGGCTGCCTCCGCCACGGCGGGATGCTCGATCAGCACGCTCTCGAGCTCGAACGGGCTGATGCGGTAATCCGACGACTTGAAAACGTCGTCGGCCCGGCCGACATAAGTCAGATAGCCGTCATTGTCGATCGAACCGACATCGCCGGTGCGGTACACCGCACCGGCCATGGTATGCACGCCGCCGTCATCGGCCTGATAGCCTTGCATCAAGCCGGTCGGCCGCGGCTGCAGCACCACACAAATCTCGCCCTCCTTCTGCTCCTTGTCGTTCCCGTCGAGCAGCGCCACGCGATAGCCGGGTAGCGGCCGGCCCATGGAGCCCGGCTTCACCGGCTGGCCCGGCGGGTTGCCGACCAGCGCCGTGGTTTCGGTCTGGCCATAGCCGTCGCGGATGGTTAGTCCCCACGCCGCCTTGACCCGCTCGATGACTTCCGGATTGAGCGGCTCGCCGGCGCCGACCAGTTCGCGCGCGCGCACCTTCCAGGCGCTCAAATCTTCCTGGATCAGCATGCGCCACACGGTCGGCGGCGCGCAAAACGTGGTGACGCCGCAGCGCGCGATGGTGTCGAGCAGGCCTTTTGCGTTGAAGCGGCGTTGATTGACGATGAAGATCGCCGCTTGCGCGCTCCACGGCGAAAAGAAACAGCTCCAGGCGTGCTTGGCCCAGCCCGGCGAGGAAATGTTGAGGTGCAGGTCGCCGGGCTTTAATCCTATCCAGTAGATCGTCGACAAATGCCCGACCGGATAGCTCTGGTGGCTGTGCAGCACGAGCTTCGGCGTCGCCGTGGTGCCGGAGGTGAAATAGAGCAGCAGCAGATCGTCAGCCCGCGTCTCGCCGTCGGGCGAGAAATCCGCCGATGCTTCATAGCCCTTGTCATAGGGTACCCAGTCCGGCACCGCATTGCCGACGGCGATCCGCGTATAGTCGCCCGGCAAGTCGGCGAATTTGCCGGCGACGTCGGAGCTCGCAATCACATGACGGACGCGGCCGCGGGTAAAGCGGTCGGCGAGATCGTTGCGGGCAAGCAGCATGGTGGCCGGCACGATCACGGCGCCGAGCTTCATCGCCGCCAGCATGCATTCCCATAGCGGCACCACATTGCCGAGCATCAACAGGATGCGATCACCGCGGCGGACGCCAAGCCCGCGCAGCGCGTTGGCGATCCGGCTCGAGCGTTCGCTCAACTCGGCGAAGCTGAGCTTGGTCTCGCCGGCGTCCTCGTCGACCAGCCACAGCGCCGGCTGTGCATTGCCGCGCGCCATCGGATCGAAATAATCGAGCGCCCAGTTGAAGCGATCGAGCTCAGGCCAACGGAAGTCGCGATACGCCGTGGCATAATCCTCGCGATGGCGAAAGATGAAGTCGCGCGCCGCCAGGAAAGCCGCCGCATTGCTCGCACTCATGAAGACCTCCCGGTTCGGTCCCGCGCGCCGTCCGCGATGCGCTGCTCAATTACCGCGCGCCGTCACGGATCATATAGCCCGCGCCGCGCACAGTATGCAGCAGCGGCTGCGCAAAGCCCTTGTCGATTTTCGAGCGCAAGCGCGAAATATGCACGTCGATGACGTTGGTCTGCGGATCGAAGTGATAGTCCCAGACGTTCTCCAGCAGCATGGTGCGGGTGACGACCTGGCCGGCGTGGCGCATCAGATATTCCAGCAGACGGAATTCGCGCGGCTGTAACTGCAGTTCCTGTCCGGCACGGCTGACCTCGTGCGATAGCCGGTTGAGCTCGAGATCGGCGACGCGATAGACGGTCTCTTCGCCGCGCTTGCCCGGCCGGCGCGCCAGCGCTTCGACCCGCGCCAACAGTTCGGAGAACGCATAAGGCTTGGCCAGATAATCGTCGCCGCCGGCGCGCAAACCTTTGACCCGGTCGTCGACCTGGCCGAGCGCGGAGAGGATAAGCACCGGCGTTTCCACCAACTTGCTGCGCAGCGTGTTGATGATGGAAAGCCCGTCGCGCTTCGGCAGCATGCGATCGACGATCAGCACGTCGTATTGACCGTCGAGCGCCAACGCCTGGCCCTCTTCGCCGTCGGTCGCCTGATCGGCGATGTGGCCGACTTCGCGAAACGCCTTGACCAGATAGTCGGCGGCGTCGCGATCGTCCTCAATGATGAGAAGGCGCATAGTGTGCTGCCCATGGTCGGGGCGCCGTGATGGCCGGCTATCCCGGAGCGAATCATATTGTCAGCGAACTGTATTCGGCAATATCGGCCCAAGCCGTGGGGCCGGCCAATGGGCGAGCCCTATCGCATGCGAATATCGCACGAACGGCACTGTAAATAGTGAGGGGGTGGCGAGCTGTTCGCCCGCCACCCCCTCTACCCACTCCACTCCGGCGGGGGCGACATATGCCGGGAGGCAGAGTTGGCATTCGGCGGGGACGGGCCTTACGGCCCGTCCCCAGGGTACGCCCGCCAGCGGGGGCGACGGATGCCGGCGGATCGCCCCATTCCTCAGGCGTTGCCGAGCGGGAGTGCCACGAACTTCGTGCCCTCACGCGACTTCACCCTGAATAGGACAGCGTGTTTGCCCTCCTTGCGAGCATCAGCGAGACTCTTGCGGACGTCAGCCGGGGTCGACACGGCAGTGCCGCCCACATCGAGGATGACGTCGCCAACCTGGAAACCGTGATCGGCGGCAACGCCGCCATCGGCCACGTCGGTGACCACGACACCGGTACCGTCGGTGCCCGACACTTTGCTGGCCGGCGCGAGCTTCATGCCGAGCTTCGGTATGTCGCTGTCGGGAATCTCGCGCTGGTTCTGCGGCGCGTTGTCGGCCTGCTTTTCGTTCGGCAGCGTGCCGAGCGTCAGCGTCACGGTCTTCTCGTCACCCTTACGAATCAGACCGAGCTTGACCGAGGCCCCCGGCGCCATGGTGCCGATGCGGCGCGCAAGCTCGCGCGCGTCGTGGACGGCCATGCCGTCGACCGAGGTGATCACGTCGCCGCTCTGGATACCGGCCTTGACCGCCGGACTGTCCGGCTGCGGCTCCGATACCAGCGCGCCGGTCGCCTGCTTCAAGCCCATGCTCTCGGCAATATCCGGCGTCACTGGTTGGATCTGCACGCCGATCCAACCGCGGGTGACCGTGCCCTTGTCGCGTAGCTGCGCAATCACGCTCTTCACGGTATCCGCGGGAATGGCGAAGGCGATGCCGACCGAACCGCCCGACGGCGAGAAGATTGCCGTATTGACGCCAATGACGTTGCCGTCGACATCGAAGGTCGGGCCGCCGGAATTGCCCTTGTTCACCGGAGCGTCGATCTGAATGAAATCGTCGTAGGGACCCGCGCCGATGTCGCGGCCGCGCGCCGAGACGATTCCCGCGGTTACGGTGCCGCCGAGGCCGAACGGATTGCCGACGGCGAGCACCCAGTCGCCGATCCGCGGCGAGGCTTCGGCAAGCTTCACGAACGGAAAGTCCTTGCCGTCGACCTTGATCAGCGCGAGATCGGTGCGCGGATCGGTGCCGATGACCTTGGCGTCGTATGTCTTGCCGTCGTCGGTTGTGACAGTGACGTTCTCGGCGTTCTGCACCACATGGTTGTTGGTCACCGCATAGCCGTCAGCCGTAATGAAAAAGCCCGAGCCTTGGCCGGTGATGACTTCTTTGCCGTTCGGCGTGTTCGGCATGCCGAAGCGACGGAAGAAACGCTCGAACGGCGAGCCCGGCGGAAACGGCAGGTCCTCGTCGTTCAGGCCAGGATCGACCTTGCGCTCCATCTTGACGCGCACCGAGATCACCGAGGGTTTGACCTTCTCGACAATGTCGGCAAAGCCGACCGGCCGCTGCGGCAACTGCTGCACCTTGTCGGTAAGATTTTGCGCTTGCGCCGCGGTACCGAAAAGGCTGGCGTTCGGCGCAAAATTGGGCGCGACAAACAGCACCGCCGCGCCAAAGCCGGCGATTGTCGTCGCCAACAGCGCCATGCGCCGCGCCGACAATACCGAACCCGATCGCGAATTCCTGACGTCCATACCCAACTCCAGATCGTGCTCCGTCCGACGACGGATGGCGCCCCGAGCACCTTGCTGGGCGAAGGATGGGGCGGTGCGCCTTACCGGCCTCTGTCGGCGAGATTAAAGATTTGTAATATTCAACCGCGACGATTTATCGCGCCAAATCATCGGCTTACGTGGAAATTTTCAATGCTGCTGGAAGCCAGGACGGGATGAGTTTGCGACGTTTGCTAGGGGGTCGAACTATCCCGCAGCAGTTCCCGAAGTCGCGCTTCCTCGGCGACGGTGAGATTTGTCCTCGCTTCGGCTGCCTGCGCCGCCCGGCGGCGCCGTAGATCGATCAGGATCACCACCACGCCGACCAGCAATACCGTTGGCGGCAACCCCCACAGCGCTACCGTGTGCCACGACAAGCGCGGCCGCAGCAACACGAACTCGCCGTAACGCGCCACCAGGAAATCGAGCACTTGCTGGTCGCTGTCGCCGGCCTTGATGCGCTCGCGCACCAGCACCCGCAGGTCGTGAGCCAACGGCGCACCGGAATCGTCGATCGACTCGTTCTGGCACACCATGCAGCGCAATTCCTTGGACAAGGCGCGGGCGCGCGCTTCCAATGTCGGTTCCGACAGCATTTCGTCGGGCTCGACTGCCCACGACGCCGACGGCGCGGCGAGTGCTACCAGCAGGATGAACGCGTGCAGGAATCTCACAGTCCTCACTCCGCCGGCTGCAGCGCCGTTTTGGCTTTCGCCGGCCGCGGCGCGCCAACGCGCAGCCGTCGATCGGACAATGACAGGCCGCCGCCAAGAAACATCAGCACGGCGCCGATCCAGATCATCAGCACCTGCGGCTTGAAAAACAGCCGCACCGGAACGGCACCGTTCGGATTCGGATCGCCGAGCGACAGATAAAGCTGGCTGACGCCGCGCGACATCAAAGCCGCCTCCGTGGTCGCCATGTTGCGCGCCGGGAAAGTCCGGCGGCTCGGCTCCATGGCGCCGATCATCTCGCCGCTCATGCGTCGCACGGTGAAGTGGCCGGCCACGTCGCGATAGTTCGGGCCGGGACGGTTGAAGATGCCATCGAAGGTCAGCCGGTAGTGCGAAATCTCGATGGTGTCGCCCGGCTTGATCTCGACGATACGCTCGCTGCCCCAGGCCGTGACGGCGACGATGCCGAACAGCGTCGCGCCGATGCCGAAATGGGCAAAGGCCGTGCCCCATACCGAGCGCGGCAAGCCGATCGCACGCATCAAGACGGCGCGGAACGGTATGCGCAGGATCATGGTGCGCTCGACGATGTCGATAACGGCTCCCGCCATGACGAAGATGGCGATGCCGATGCCGAACGGCGCTAGTACGGGACCGCCGTGCTCCAGCGCGAATGCCGCGGCAATCGCCACGGCTGACAGCACAGCGGCGGCCATGAGGCGCTGCGCCGCGCTGACGATGTCGCCACGCTTCCAGCCGAGCAAAGGGCCGAACGGCATCACCAGCAGCAATGGAATGAAGAGCGGCCCGAAGGTCGCGTTGAAGAACGGCGGCCCGACCGAAATCTTCTGTCCGGTCAAGCCTTCGAGCGCCAGCGGATAGAGCGTGCCGACGAAGACCGTGGCGCAGGCCGACGTCAGGAACAGGTTATTGAACACCAGCGCGCCCTCGCGCGAGATCGGCGCGAACAGGCCGCCCTGCTTGAGCAGCGGCGCCCGCCAGGCGTAGAGCGCCAGCGCGCCGCCGATGAAGACGACCAGAATGGCGAGGATGAAAATGCCGCGACGCGGATCGGTGGCAAAGGCGTGAACCGAGGTCAGCACGCCCGAGCGCACCAGGAAGGT
>JASHQO010000083.1 GCA_030039105.1 Xanthobacteraceae bacterium | reverse complement strand
GGGCTGCAACTCCTCCGAAAAGCATCTGGGGACAAAGTCTGCTGTGGCGCAGCCGGTCGGCGGCGATACCAAGCAGAAGAGCGCTAAGACTTAGCGTCACGGCCATCGCCAACAGGCAATGCACGAGCGCGGCTCGGCCGAGACCTTCGACGTCATTGAGCCAGGCGGCAGCCCATAGACCCTGCAGGGCCCAAGCGGTTCCGATTGTGGTCGCCGCCACCGGCGCCAACCGCCAAAAACGTGGATCGCAGTAAATTGTCCTCAAGCCGGCATACGAATGATCATTTGCGATTACCGCGCGCGATGGGGCTTCAGGGACGAAGAGATAAATGACGGCGGCCGACCCCATAGTTATGATGGCTAGCACTTCGAACAATCCACGCCAGCCTATCCATCCGAGCAGCCATTCAGAAGGGGTCGTCGCCGTCACAGCACCCGAGGCCCCGAACATGACCATGGCGCCGTTGACCAACGATACTCGTTCCTTGGGAAACCATAGCAGCGTGGCCTTTAGCCCCGCCGTTAAAGCACCGGCAACACCGAGTCCGATCAAGCTCCGGCTGATGAACAGCGAGACGAATCCCGTGGACGTGGCAAACAGCACCGCACCGCAGGCAGCGAGCAGGAGCAGAATGCTCTGAACGCGCCGTGGACCATAGCGATCCAGGGCAATCCCGACCGGCAGTTGAGCAACGGCGAACATTAAAAAGTACGCCGACGTCAGCAGACCTAGATAACCGGGCGACAGCGCAAATTCGAGGGTCAATGGACCGGCAATCAATGCAGTGACAGTTCGGAACAAATACGACAGATAGAAGCCCGCGGCGAAGGGCAGGAAGACACGCAAGACAATATCCGGGCGCCAAAGGCGATCTTCGATCGGGCGACGCGTAGCCGCTGGTCGGGTCGATCCCGGTATTTGCGGCACGGCCTTCGGCCTGTCGCAACGAGCGCCGCGATCCACCAACGGCTCAGTGCGGCGAATTGTTGCTTCGCTCTGGAAAGATCTTGTTGCTGCCGACCTCCTGGGCAGCAGCATCGCATCTTGAGGGATTGCCCGCTACCGACGCGGCGGGAATATCATCTTGTGTAATGGGATTTTGATCGCGCGGCTCGAGGCCGAATGGCGCCGCGTCTTGGCCATCGGACGCAAACAGGTGCGGGCGGGTGACGCTGATGCGATCCAAGGTTTCCCGCATGAGCGGCATGCCTAAGTGTACCCGTCTCCCGACTTGTGCAGCAAATTCCTCGAAGCGCTGTGCTCCTATCGCGCATGCCGCATGCTGTGCTGCCTTCGGCAGCGGCGGCGTGACGGCGAGATGGTAGCGCGCATGCATTGCGACCGTCTCATTCACGATTCTGAGATCACGGTCAAACTGCTCCAACTGACGGCTAATCCAGTTAAGGCGCCGCTCCAGGGAAGCCTGGTTCGCACGTTCATCGGTCGCATCAAGAAACCGGTCGAGCGCGTCTCGAACCAGACCCGATTTGGTCCCGCCACGCTGTTCAACTGCGGCCGCCAATCGCGCAGCAGCTTGTTCGGTGATGTAGACGCAGATCTTGCGTTTCATAAAATACTCGCTGCAATCCAGAAGGCAGGTAAGACCTTGGCATTCGATGTATCGAGCCGCCCCGCTCTGCTCGGATCAATTACAGACGCCAACGCCAGCACTCATGCAAGAGACAAATCACGACGATCGAAAAATCGGAAAGAGCGACGTAAAAATACTTGCATGCGCGTAGGGCGGTTTGTGAGACGCCGCTTCCCGCTCTCAACAATCCAGCTTGATCGGATCGCAGGCTAACCAACAGCAATAGCTTTTATGCAGACAACAACGTGTATTGCCAAAACGGCGATGCGAATTATGCCGCGTTTTGATCCGGTGATCATGCGTTCGCGAAGGATAAGCTCAATAGAACTCGGACTGACGCAAAACACATTTTGCGCCTATGGCAACCATCCTGGAATTGAAATCCGAAAGGCACCTGGTCCGAGGAACGCCTGGACAATTTGTGCGCAGGCCCACAGCAGCGGAAACTCAACGCCACCACCGGCGAAATAAAATCCATTCTTGCGATAAATCCAAACCGAAGCAAAGAGAATCGGCGAGCTGGCTACACATAGGAAAGGCACCCGACAGCCAAGGATTAAGCCGACAGCGACCAACATTTCAAAATAGACGACGAACCAAGCGAGCCACGCCGGCAGACGGTGCTGCGCAAAAAACGCTTTCGTAGCAGGCATGCCCCGGTAGCCGATTTTGAACCACCAATGGCAGATCCAAAAGCCGGCCAAGACGAAGCGCAGCACGGTTGCGCCCAGGTTCTCCGCCGTCGCCGTGCCAAAGCCGCCAAGGTCCGGCATGTCTCACTCTCAAAGACAACTGATCCTGCGATCAAAGATGCTTCGCTGACAGGACGGAGCTTCATTTCATGAGATTGCGCTGTTCGGTTCGCTCGTTGCGGCTTTCCGGTTTTGTGTCCGATGGTGACTTCGCTGTTGAAGCCGCCTTATCGAGGCGCGGTCTCTTCATCCGGCCAAACGCCCGATCCGTCGCCATGAACTTCTCCAACATTGGCGCTACAATCTTTGTCGGATCCGGCGGGGGTCGTCCGCTTTCCTTGGCAATGGCGGCAGCATAAGCAACAAGATTGCGATGGGTGGCAGCCGGCATCTCGATCGTCAGCTTGACCGATTTATCGTCCTCGATCGTGCCGAGCTTGAGCTTTGTCATCGCTTTGCCTCCTGAACGTAAGGCGCGAGCACCAGGTCTCGACTGACAATGACGCGCACCGGGAATCCGGGACGGATGGTAAGCGTCGGTTGAACGTTCATCTGGCGCCGGACGAGTTGCTGCCCGGTATTGCTGAGCGAGTCCTGTGTGCCTTGACGCAAAGCATGGACCAGGTCGCTATCGTTGCTGCCATTGGTGCCGAGGTCCGATCCAACGCCGAGGAGGGTCGAAAGCGCTGCAGCCTTGACGAGTTCCCACCAGTGATAGTCGACGTCGTCTTCAAGCCCGGCGAAGCCTTGCGTGTCAGCACCTTCCTGACGTTCGAGCACGATCGAGCGGCCGTCGGGCATGATGATGCGATCCCAGACGAGCAGCACGCGGTTCTGGCCGAATGCGACCTGGCTGTCGTACTTGCCGACCAGGCGAGCGCCTTGCGGAATCAGGAGATACTTGCCGGTCGGCGTGTCATAAACCGCATCGGTGACCTGGGCTGTGATCTCGCCAGGCAAGTCGGAGCGGATGCCGG
>JASHQO010000082.1 GCA_030039105.1 Xanthobacteraceae bacterium | reverse complement strand
CGCCACGGCGCCTTCGTAGGCGATCTGCGCGCGCTGGACGCCGGTGTCGGTGAGCTGGCCGGCGAACGAGCCGAGCTTTTCCGCAAGCGCGACGAACGGTTTGAGCTTCGGCGCCTCCTCGGCGCTGATCGACGGGAAATTGACCGCGTTGGCGATGGCGCCGCGCAACAGATAATCCGACATCTGCTCGGCAACCTGCAGCGCGACGTTCTCCTGCGCCTCCGTGGTCGAGGCGCCGAGATGCGGCGTGCATACCACGTTGGGCTGGCCGAACAGGCAGCTCTGCGTCGCCGGCTCCTCGCGGAATACGTCGATCGCGGCGCCGGCGACATGGCCCGACTGCAGCGCCGCGCACAAAGCTGCCTCGTCCACCAGCTCACCGCGCGCGCAGTTGACCAACCGCACGCCTTTTTTCATCAGCGCCAATGTCTCGGCATTGACGATGTTGCGGGTCTTGTCGGTCAACGGCGTGTGCAGGGTGATGAAATCGGCGCGCCGCCACAACTCATCGAGCTCGACCTTTTCGACGCCGAGATGGATGGCGCGCTCGGTCGACAGATAGGGATCGTAGGCGACCACCTTCATTTTCAGCCCAATGGCGCGGTCGGCGACGATCGAGCCGACATTGCCGCAGCCGATGACGCCGAGCGTCTTCGAGAAAATCTCGACGCCCAGGAACTTGTTTTTTTCCCATTTGCCGGCCCGCGTCGAGGCGTCGGCTTCGGGGATCTGCCGCGCCAACGACAGCATCAAGGTGATGGCGTGCTCGGCCGTCGTGATCGAATTGCCGAACGGCGTGTTCATCACGATGATGCCGCGGGCGGTGGCCGCCGGAATGTCGACATTGTCGACGCCGATGCCGGCGCGGCCGATCACTTTGAGATTCTTGGCCTGCTCCAGCATTTTCGCCGTCACCTTGGTGGCGGAGCGGATGGCGAGCCCATCGAAGCCGTTGATGGCGACAGCGAGCTTGTCCTTGTCCTTGCCGAGATTGGGTTGGAAGTCGACTGCGACACCGCGATCCTTGAAGATCTGCACGGCGGCCGGCGACAGCGCGTCGGAGATCAGAACCTTTGGGGCCATGGCTTTTGTGGTCATGGGACTACGCGGCCTCCGCGAGCGCGGCCCTGGCCTTGGCGTAGGCCCAGTCGAGCCAGAGCGTCAGCGCCTCGACGTCGGCCCGCTCCACGGTCGAGCCGCACCACACCCGCAGGCCCGACGGCGCGTCGCGATAGGCGTCGATGTCGTAGGCGACGCCTTCCTTCTCCAGCGCGGCCGCAAGGCCTTTGACGAAAGCGGCCTGCGCGTCGGCGTTGAGCCGCGTCACCGCGGGATCGACGACCTTGAGGCATACCGAGGTGTTGGAGCGGCTTGCCGGATCGCGCGCCAGGAAATCGATCCACGGCGAGCGCGCCACCCAGTCGGCGATGACTTTGGCGTTGCCGTCGGCGCGGGCATGAAGCGCCGGCAGGCCGCCGACCGACTTGGCCCATTCCAGCGCATCGAGATAGTCCTCGACGCACAGCATTGAGGGCGTATTGATGGTCTCGCCCTGGAACACGCCTTCCATCAGCTTGCCGCCCTTGGTGGTGCGGAAGATTTTCGGCACCGGCCACGGTGGCGTGTAGCTTTCCAGCCGCGCCACCGCGCGCGGAGAAAGGATCAGCATGCCGTGGGCCGCCTCGCCGCCCAGCGCCTTCTGCCAGGAGAACGTCACCACATCGAGTTTCGGCCAATCGAGCGGTTGGGCGAAGGCGGCCGAAGTGGCGTCGCAAATGGTGAGACCGGCACGGTCGGCCGCGATCCAATCGGCGTTGGGCACACGCACGCCTGAGGTCGTGCCGTTCCACGTGAAGACGACGTCGGTTGCCGGATCGACCGTGCTGAGGTCGGGCAGTTCGCCATAGGGCGCTTTCAGCACCGTCACATTTTTGAGCTTGAGCTCCCTGGCGACGTCGCTCACCCAGCCTTCGCCGAAGGATTCCCAGGCCAGCATCGTGACCGGGCGCTCGCCCAGCAGCGTCCACAGCGCCATCTCGACGGCGCCGGTGTCCGACGCCGGCACGATGCCGATGCGATAGTCGGCCGGCACCCGCAGCACCTCGCGGGTCAGATCGATGGCACGCTTGAGCTTCACCCTGCCCGGCTTCGAGCGGTGCGAGCGTCCCAAGAGTGCGTCGGAGAGATTTTGCGCGGTCCAGCCGGGGCGCTTGGCACAGGGGCCGGACGAAAAATGCGGCACACGCGGCCGCACTGAGGGCATTGCGATCGTCATGGTCTATCCTTCCAGATAGGCGCCCCTCGTTGGGGAGGGGTGTCCCGCTTCTGGAATTAAGGATTCGGCATGCCGCCGTCAAGCGCGCTGTGCCGTTCGCACAAGCACCGTGGCGCAGGCTCCGACGCACGGTCGCGAGGGCAAATTCGGCCGCGGCGGCGCACCGCCAACGATTCCGTAACCTGAAATGTGGCGCGCCCGTTCAGCGCCGATTTACCTAGCGTGGCGTCGACAATTTTAAGAACATTTGCGGTTAGCGGTTATTGAATGGCCTTCGCCGCGATCGATTGTCATGGATTTGCGACGTCGCCTGTTGCGCCATGTTAGTGCCGGAAAATCCGAGAGAATTGCATTCGCCGGTGGCGCGGAAAAGCAGGCTTGGATTTATCGCTGCGGCGTGCATTTGGATAATTTGAAACGGTTAAGCCGCGCCGGCGTCGGCTTGCGAGCTAACCCCCCTTTAATGTCCGCGGCCAAAGATCGCCAGCAACAAAGGGACGGAAGGGGCGTCTTATGCGTCGCGTCATCTACGTGCTACTGGCGTTTGCGTTCGCACCGAGCGCTTTCGCTCAAGACCGGAGCTGGCCGTCGGCGACACCAGCCACCAACGTGCCGGTGGTCGGTGGCTGGGCCGGCTTCTATCTCGGCGGCCAGGTCAGCTTCAGCGGCGCCAACGGCGATTTCAGCAACACGACCCAGGCGCCGGTCGCCTACGTGTTGCGCAACACGACGCTGGAGGACGAGGCCGCTCCCTCCAGTTGGCAGGTGCTCGGCCAAGCCAATCACGACGCCGCCGGCTTCGGCGGCTTCATCGGTTACAACACCCAATACGAAAGGCTCGTGCTCGGCGTCGAAGCCAACTACGACCAGGCCAATCTGTCGCTCACGGCGCCGAATTCGCCGATCGCGCGCATGACGTCGGCGGGCGGCAATACCTATGACGTCGGCATCACCGGCAGCGGTACCGTGACCGATCTCAATTTCGGCACGCTGCGGGGGCGGGCGGGCTGGGCGCTCGGCAACTTTCTGCCTTACGTGTTCGGCGGCGTCGCCATCGGACATTCCAACATCAACATCGCCGCCACCGTTTCGGGCATAGAAAATCCGCAAAATCAGCCTTGTACGCCCGGCGGCGCGGCGACGCCGGCCTGCGTGCCATTCTCGTTTACCGGAACGGCCGGCAAGAACGGCGAATGGATGTACGGCTTTACGGTCGGTGCCGGTCTCGATGTCGCGCTGACGCGCAACGTGTTCCTGCGCGGCGAATACGAATTCGTTCAGTTCGCGCCGATCTCCAACTTGATCGTGAGCGTCAATACCGTCCGCGGCGGTCTTGCCTTCAAGTTCTAGACAGGCCGATCAGAATTTGATGCCGGCGCCGACTCGCGCGCTGGCGATCGACGACACAATGTGCGAGATCGGCGCAAACTGAATGTATTCCAGTTCGGCGCGGCCGAAGATGTTCGGCGTGAGCGCTACGTCGATGCCGCCGCCCGCCGAGATACCGTATAGCAGCGCGTTGCTTTCCGCAGCCGAGTTGGCGAAGGAGAAGTCGACGCAGCTCGGCGCGATGACGGTGTTGCAGGGGACGACCGGCGGCGTCGACGGATTTTGCTGTCCGGACACCAGCGTCGAGAGATTGTAGTTGGCGCGGCCGAGCACGAAGCCGGCAAAGCCGTAGGGCAGATACTTATCGAAGATCCAGCCGGCGCGTGCCCGCAACTGGACAAAGTCGGTAATGTTGAACGTGCCGCTGCCGTTGACCGTGACGTCGTAGGTGTCGCCGCCCGCCGACGTCATGCGCGAGATCGGCGTCTGCGAGGACACGACCTTCATCGCCGTGTGGGTGTAATTGAGCTCGACGCCGAGGATCATGTCCTGCCACTGCATGTTGTAGCCGAAGAATCCGCCGTAGCCGATGGCGTCCTGCCCGGTCTTGCCGAGCACCTGCCATTGCGACACTGAATCCTCCGACTCGAGCGCGAGCTCGCGCAGGCTGAACGCGACCAGCGGCTGGGTCGCGTTGGAAAAATTGACGTTGGCGTCGCCGTAGCTGAATTGACCGCCGCCGTAAAAACCGGCCCAGTTGGCGAAGCGGGCAGGACCGACCGGCTGCGTGCCGCGCAGCACGTCGAAGTCGCCGGAGAGATCGGCGGCAAAGGCGCCGGACGGCAGCGCCAGTATGACCAGAGCGCGGATGACGACCCAACGCATCGACTTGCCTCTCCGTCCCATTGGCGCGCAACGCGCTGCCAAAACGCGCCCGATCATCGGGCATTAACCTTAATGGAGCGTTAGCTCGGGACGCCGACCGGGAGGGAACGCGGGATCTGCAAGGAGCCGAAAACGAAGACGGCGCGGTCGCCCGCGCCGTCTGTGTCGTTTCCGGTCTTGCCGTGCAGGCTATGTCAGCCCCGGCTCATCAGGGGCGGCGGTGCCATGACCGGCACGTCGGGCTGCAGCATCCAGCGCACGCCGAGCCGGAAGTCCCAGGAGTTCATATTGCTCAGGTTATAGAAGGCGCCCGGGCAAGCCGCGGTGTTTTGACAGAACACCGTGGCCGTCTGCGGCGAGCCGAGATGCAGGTAGCGCGCGCTCAAGTCGACCTTGAAGGCGTTGGTGACGTTGTAGGTCAGACCGGCTTGGGCGTTCCAGGCCAAGTTCCAGTTGGCCGAGTCGCTGTAGGTGTAGCCGAAGCCCTGGGTGCCGTCGGAGTTGATGCCGTTGTCCTGCACGCCGGTGATTCGGTTGTAGGCACCGCCGACGCCGGCGCCGATATAGGGCGTGATGCACCACCAGGTGCCGAGATCGACATAGGCGTTGGCCATGAACACGGCCGACGACATGTTGCCTTGGGTGACGTCGAAGCAAGTGCCGCCGCCGGCGCAGAAGTTGGTGTAGCTGCCGGTCGCTTTCCAAGCCGCCTTGGTGCGGTATTCAGCCGTGAAATCGGTGCGGAACCAGTTGTTCCAGGCATAGCCGACGCCGCCGCCGAAGATCGTGGTGTCCTGGATGTCTTTCTGGACGATTTCCCAACTCGCCGGCCAGACGAAAGCCGAGTTGGTCTGCGAGTGAGGGAAGTCGCCGAAACTCTGCATGCCGACGCCGACGTCGCCGCGCAGATACCAGCCGCCCATCGCCGGTGCCGCCATGACGGGCGGCTGATAGGCAACAGGAGGCGGTTGATACATCGGCGGTGGCGGAGGCGGCATTTGCATGTCGGCTGCATAGGCGGCAGTGCCGATCAAGCTTGCCGCCGCGGCGCTGGCGAAGAATTTGACGCTGACCATGGCTTCGTCCTTTCCCGGGGCAAGCCACAGATGAACGTGGCTCACCGGCGTTGAACCGGCGCGAAGCTTGGCAGCAATTATTTAAGCGGGTCTTAACCTTAAGATTTAACCGTGGTTATTAAGCAGCCGGCGCCCGGAACGCGCGCGCAGTTGTGCGCCGGTACGGAGCAACCCCTGAGTTCCGGATTAACGATCTACTAACGTCTGCGACCGCCGCCAAGGCGACCGGTCAGTCCTCGTCGTCCTCTAGCTCGCCGATGTGATGCTGGGCGTAGAGTTCAAGGCCGAGCTTGGCGACCAAGTCGAGTTGGGTTTCGAGGAAGTCGATGTGCTCTTCCTCGTCATGCATCAGCTTCTCGAACAGGTCGCGCGACACGTAGTCCTTCACCGCGTGGCAATGGGTGGCCGCTTCCTGATAAAGCGCGCGGGCCGAGATTTCGGCTGCATGGTCGCAATCGAGCACTTCCTTGACGTTCTGGCCGACGTGCAGCGGGTCGAGCACCTGCATGTTGGGGAAGCCGTCGAGGAAGATGATGCGCTCGACCAGCTTGTCGGCGTGCTGCATCTCCTCGATCGATTCCTTGCGCCATTGCTTGGCGAGGGCCTTGTAGCCCCAATTGTTGAGCAGCCGATAATGCAGCCAGTACTGATTGATGGCGGTCAGCTCGTGCCGCAGCCCCTTGTTGAGGAAATCGATGACTCCAGGGTCGCCTTTCATGACGGTATGACTCCCAAAAAGCTTGGCGCCCCACGACCTGTGGCCCGCCGCTTATTATAACGATTATAATCTGGGATGCGAAGGACTGTGCGACGCCTGTGGAAGGCACCGCCAGGGGCGAACGGATCGGCTCAGGACCGGTTCTGCGCGTCGCGGCAGCACACCGTTTGGCCGGCGGCCAGCGCCTCGTTCATGATGTGGCGGATGGTGCGGGCGCAACGGCCACATTGCGGACTGCAACCGAGGCAATGATAGACCTCGCCGGCGGTGCGCGGCGAAGCCTCGCCCTCGGCGAGCGCTCCACGCACGTCGCGGTCCGTCAACACATTGCAGGAACAGACGATCATGGCAGGGCGGCCCGGCAGCAATTGGTTCGATCTGCAACTATCCCTAGCCCAGCGAGCGTAGCGTTGCAAAGGAAAATATCTGTTTATAGGTATTCTAATCTTTATCGCCGCAGTGACGTCTTGGGTAATTGACGGTAAATCCTAGAATAGATTCGAGCAGCCGGCAGTAATTGAATGTATTATTTGATAGCGACGTTGAATCGATCCGGTCGCATCGGCGCATTGCTGCGCACATAAATCGTGGGGATGCCGCGCCAGACCAAGCGTGGCGCGGTGCATCTGCGAAATTTGGTGCCCCTCATCTGCCGTCAAGCGCCGGCCGATTGCTGACACCAGAAGAACTGGCGCGGATTACGCTGCCGTCATTTCTTCTTCGCCATCGTCGTCCCGCCGGCGGCGGCGCGGCCGCAAGCGGCAGAGGCGCGCGGGGATACGGCAGATGTCGTCGAGCAGTCCGGCGAAGCGCTGGCCGCGCCCGAGCGCCCGGTCGAGGGCCGCCATGGTGCGCGCGAGTCCGGGGTCGTCGTCATGGGTCCAGGTGCGCAGTACCGCGCTGAACAACAGCGCCAGCCCCTGCGCGCGCGCCATGCCGCGCGGCCCCGATGCATCGATCTCGGCGGCGGCCAGCATCCATTGCTGCGAGCGCACGGCAAGCCCGTTGAGCGCCAACGCGAGCGGCGGGTTGCGTCTCGCCGAACGCAGCAGCGAGCGCACCGCCTGACGATGCGGCGCCATCACTTCGAGCCGGCGCATCAGCACGTCGAACAGCCGCTCGCGCGGCGGCTCCTCGGCCATGTCGCTCAAATCCGCAGCCAATACGGCGCGGTCGACGGCTTTGACGTGGGCGGCAAAAATTGCAAGCGCGGACGCGAATTCGCCGCGCAATTGCGTCAACGATGCGCCGGCGGCTTTGGCGATCTCGACAAAGCCGATCTGCTCGATCGGCTTCTCGGCCAGCAGCGCCATGAAGGCTGCGATGATTTTTTCCCGATCGCCGGCATCGGCGGCTGGAGCGGCCGGGCCGTTGCCGGAAGAGCTACGGGATTTACGAGCGGGTCTGCGCGCCATGACCGAACTCCCAAACGGCGCCGTGTCGCGACGGCGGGTACCTGAAATGTAGGCTGGCGGTTGGGCCGTTCCAAGGCGGCGCGGATGCCGTATTTTCACCCGGCAAGCTCGCGGGATCGCTTGGTTGCCGCGGCAACCGCCTTGGTCATGAGCGCGGTCAAGCCGTCCTTATCCATCAAAACTTCGAGCGCCGCAGCGGTCGTCCCGCCTGGCGACGTCACGTTCTGCCGCAATACCGCGGCATCGAGTTCGGAGCGATGCAACAGCTCGCCGGAACCGGCAACGGTTTCGCGCGCGAGCTTGGCGGCAAGCTCTGCCGGCAGTCCAGCCGCGATACCCGCCTGCGCCAAGGCTTCGGCGAGAAGAAAAACGTAGGCCGGACCGGACCCGGACGCAGCGGTCACGGCGTCCATCAGGGCCTCGTCGCCGATCCACTCGACGGTGCCGGTGGCGGCGAGCAGGTCGGACGCCAATGCGCACTGGCGCGCCGAGACTTCGGCGTTCGGGCAGGCGACGGTGATGCCGCGCCCGATCGCGGCCGGCGTATTGGGCATGGCGCGCACAATCGCCGTGCCGGGCGGCAACGCCTCTTCGAGAAAACCGAGCGTGCGGCCGGCCATGATCGACACGACGACAGTCGATGCGCCGACGAACGGCTCGAGCGTCCATACCGCTTCCGGAGTGCTTTGCGGCTTGACGGCAATGACGATGGCACTGGCGTTGAGAGACTTGCCCTTTGGGTTGAGCACGACGCCGCGCCGCGTCAGTGCCTCCACGCTTTTTGCCGGCTGCGGCTCGAGCACCGTGAGCTTGCGCGGATCGAGCCCGCGCGCCAGCCAGCCCTCGAGCATGGCCGATCCCATCTTGCCGGCGCCGAGCAAGACGAGGCGGCCGGCAAATCTGCTGAGCGGTTTGGCGCTGGCTTTGGTCCGCTTCCCGGCCGGTCTCTTGGCAGGTTTTTTGGCTCGCTTCATGGCGAGATCATAACGGCATTCGCGGCGTCACGCCTCGCCCGAGGTTTCGAACATCGCCGACTGCATCGCCTCGCGCGCCGGCTTGCCGGCCCAGACCACGAACTGAAAGGCTGGGAAGTAGCGCTCGCAGGCATCGAGCGCGCAGCCGAGCGCCGCCTCGCACTGCCGGCCCGAGGCCGGCACGCCGCCGGCCAGCAGCAGGGCGTGGCGGAACATGACCATGCCGTTCTGCATCCAGACGTCGAAATGGCCGATCCATAGCTGCTCGTTGATCAGTGCGATGAGCTGCTGCACTTCGGACAGGCGCAGCTCCGGCACGCGGATGTCGAAAGCGCAGGCCAGATGCAGCGCCTCGATCTCGCTCATCCAGGTGAACGAAACCTGGTAGTTGGTCCACCGGCCGGTGACCACCAGCGCGATCTCGTCTTCGCCCGAGCGCTCGAACGGCCAGTTGTTGCCGGCCGCCATCCGCTCGACCACTTCGAGGGGACTAACCGGATCGCGTGCAAGCTCGATGAGGGACATGCCGCCTCCACAGTGCCGCTTGAGTGGAAATGCGCACGCCACTGGAACAGTCGCCGAAATGCTCGGCTGCGATTTGACGCAGGGGCAACTCAATCCCGCCGATTGACGCGAAACTGCGAATCAGTCCGCCCACCGACTATAATCGGCTTGATTCCACTCACCAAATTCGGTGTTGAGCCTCTAGCGCCGCCGCTCGTTCGCACTCATGAAGTGATTTGCCCCCGGCAGACAATGCTCGGTCCATGACAGTCCACAGCCGGGGCTGCGACAAGTTGACTCGGGGGTGGATTCCGGCGGCCGGCGGGGCAGGGCGGTGAGTCGGCCGTTCAGTCGAACAGGCTCGACACCGATTCCTCGGCGGCGGTGCGGTTGATGGCTTCGCCGATCAGCGTCGCGATCGAGAGCACGCGAATGTTTTTCGAGTCGGCCACGGACTGCGTCGCCTGGATCGAATCCGTGATCACCAGCTCCTTGAGATTGGATTTGCCGACGCGGGCAACCGCGCCGCCCGACAGCACGCCGTGGGTGATGTAGCCGTAGACCGCGGTTGCGCCCTTTTCCAGCAAGGCATCGGCGGCGTTCACCAGCGTGCCGCCGGAATCGACGATGTCGTCGACCAGAATGCAGATGCCGCCCTCGACTTCGCCGATGACGTTGGCGACTTCGGATTCGCCCGGCCGCTCGCGCCGCTTGTCGATGATGGCGAGCGGCGTGTTGATGCGCTTGGCAAGTCCGCGGGCGCGCACCACGCCGCCGACATCGGGCGATACCACGATCACCTTGGTCAGATCGAAGCGCTGGCGGATGTCGCGCATCATCACCGGAGCGGCAAACAGATTGTCGGTCGGGATGTCGAAGAAGCCCTGGATCTGGCCGGCGTGCAAGTCGAGCGTCATGACGCGGTCGGCGCCGGCGCGGGTGATCAGGTTGGCGACCAGCTTGGCCGAGATCGGCGTGCGCGGGCCGACTTTGCGGTCCTGCCGCGCGTAGCCGAAATAGGGGATCACCGCGGTGATGCGCCGCGCCGACGCGCGCCGTAGCGCGTCGATGATGATCAGCAATTCCATCAGATGGTCGTTGGCCGGAAACGAGGTCGACTGCAGAATGAAAACGTCGGCGCCGCGGACGTTCTCCTGGACCTCGACGAAGACCTCCATGTCGGCGAAACGCCGCACGATGGCCTTGGTCAGGGGCGTCCCCAGATAGTCGCCGATGGCGCCGGCGAGCGCGGGGTTGGAGTTGCCGGCGACGAGCTTGATCGCGCCGTTGTTGCCCGCCATTCCTCTCTCCTGCACGCCCGGACTTTTCGTCGACCTGATACAAGCCGCCTTGGGGGCTGGCAACATGAATCAGGACCGTTCTCCGCAGCTTTTTTCGCTGCAATGCCAATGATTTCGCGGATGCCGACGATGCAGGGCGCGCATGGCGCATGGCGAGTGGCGAATGGAGCTGGCCAAAATTCGCCATCCGCTATTCCCCGTTCGCCCCTTTTAAACCAGGGCAATGGCGTTGACGTGGCGGCCGTAGTCGGCTTCGGCGCGGTGGGTGGTGCGGCGATAGCTGAAGAACCGCTCGGCGTCGGCGTAGGTGCAAAGGTTGACGTCCTCGACGTGGCGGATCCCGGCCAAGCTCAGCCGCGCGGCGATATAGCCGGCAAGGTCGAACTGGGCATGGCCTGCGCGCGCCGCAGGGGCGAAAAAGCGATGGCTCGCCGGGTCTTCGGTGGCAAAGCGCGCGATCAGGTCGGGGCCAACCTCGTAGTTGCGCTGGCGGATCATCGGGCCGAGCGCGGCGCGGACGTTGCGGCGGTCGGCGCCGAGCCGTTCCATGGCCTCGACCGCGGCCTCGACCACACCCGCGAGCGCGCCGCGCCAGCCGGCATGCGCCGCGCCGATGACGCGGGCGTCGGGGTCGGCGAGCAGCACCGGCCCGCAATCGGCGGTGCTCACGCCGATGGCCAGCGCCCGCATCCGGGTGACGATGGCGTCGGCGCGAGGCCGGGCGTCGGCCGGCCACGGCGTCTCGGCAACCACCACCAGCGGCGAGTGGATTTGATAGCAGGTCAGGAAGCGATCCGGCGCGACGCCGACCGCGGCCGCCATCCGGGCGCGGTTCTCCGCGACATGGGCAGTGTCGTCCTTGGAGCCGACGCCGCCATTGAGGCTGGCATAGAGGCCGCCCGAGACGCCGCCGTCGCGGGTGAAAAAACCGTGGCGGATGCCGTCGAGCGCAAGAATTTGAGCTTCGATCTTCATAGCAGACTCTCGAACCCGGGCAGCGCGCCAAGTTTTGGATCGGCGATGGCGAGCGCCTTGAATAGCTCGCCCATGCCCTTGGCACCGCTTTCGGTCAACCGCGACGCCGCAAGCTCGATCTCCAGCGCCTTGTCGCGCGTCGCCTTTGCTTTGAGCGCCGCCGCGCGCTTGTCGATGCCGAGGCGGAGCAGAAAGTCGCGCTGCAGGATCGGACCATGGATGCGGCCGCCGATGCTTTCGGCGCTCTGGGCCAGCGCCTCGAAATCGACATGGGCGGTGAGATCGGCCCCGCCTGGTGTCTGCAGCACGTCGGTATAGGTATGTCCGGCGACCGCCTGCAGCGTGTCGCCAAGCGCGTATTTGATATGGCCGTAATCCAGGATCAGCGCCGCGCCATCCGTTCGCGTGCGCCGGCCGAGATCGAGCGCAATCCGGTCGTCGCGCCATTCGAAGATCGAACCGTTCGGCGACTGCCGCAACGCGCGCGGCAGGCCGGTGTCGAAGTGCAGAAGCGTGTCCTGCGAAAGCGCAAAGCAGAATTTTCCGTCGGCGCCGATGTCGACCGTGCGCTCGTGCCAGCCGTCGTCCTGCTTGACCGCCTGATGTACCGGCAGCGCATCGACGAACTCGTTGGCGATGATGATGCTCGGCCCGGCGGGCACATCGTCGAGGGTCGGGTGCCACAGCACCGGGACATCGAGCGTCTCAAAGCGCCGCTGTTGCAGAACCTGCAGCGCGCGGCTGATCTCGACCAGATGCACCACGATGGCCTGGCGAAAGTCTTTGACCACGCCCGCCGCCCGCAGCGCATCCAGCATCAGGGTGCCGCGGCCGGGCCCGAGCTCGATGAGGCGGACGTTCTCCGGCGCGCCCATCTGCCGCCATACCGCGGCCGCCCACAGCCCGATCAACTCGCCGAACATCTGGCTGATCTCCGGCGCGGTGATGAAATCGCCGGCCGAGCCGAGCGGATCGCGCGTGACGTAGTAGCCGTGCTCCGGGTGCGTCAGGCAGAGCCGCATATATTCGGCAACGGTCATCGGCCCGGCGATGGCGATGCGCCGGCAAATCTCGCTTTCGAGCGTGCTGCCGTCAGGCATCTTTCGGTTTCGCTTCGCGCGTCAGCGTGTAGGTCAGGATGCCGATGCCGGCCAGCATCAGCGGCATGCACAGGATCATGCCCATGGTGAGGCCGCCCCACAGGAAGCCCAACTGCACGTCGGGCTCGCGGAACAGCTCGCAGACGACGCGAGCGAGGCCATAGCCGAGCAAAAAGCTTCCCGAGATCAGGCCCGGGCGTTTCAAGGCGCCGGCGCGCACCATGACGCCAAGCACGATGAGCAGCACGATGCCTTCCGCGGTCGCCTCATAGAGCTGGCTCGGATGGCGCGGCAGCGGTCCGCCATTGGGAAAGATCATCGCCCACGGCACGTCGGCCGGCCGGCCCCACAGCTCGCCGTTGATGAAATTGGCGATGCGGCCGAGAAATAGTCCGATCGGCGCGACCGCGGTGACGATGTCGCCGAGCGACAGCAGCGGAATGCCGCGGCTGCGCGCGAACAAATAGATGGCGACAAAGCAGCCGGCGACGCCGCCGTGGAACGACATGCCGCCGTTCCACAGCTCGAGAATCTGCAGCGGATGAGCGGCGAAATGCGGCAGGTTGTAGAACAGCACATAGCCGGCGCGGCCGCCGAGAATGATGCCGAGCGTGATCCAGATGACGAAATCGTCGAAGTCGAGCACGGTCAGCGGTGCCGACCCGCCCCAAAGCTTCTGCGAGGTGATGATGGCGCGGGCGTAAAACCAGCCGGCCAGAATGCCGACGATGTAGGCGAGCGCGTACCAGCGCACCGCCAGCGGCCCGATCGAGATCAGGACCGGATTGATCTTCGGAAACGTCAGGATCGGCAGGACCGTCAGACCGTGCATCTTAAGGCTTTCTTCGGCGCGCTCGGCTTTGGCCGCCATCCACCTCTTGCGAGGGCGCCGCACCATCGCCATTGTCAAAGCGCATAGCAAGCGGACTCGCTTGTGTTGCGGAGGCAGCCATGGTGCAAACGACCAATCGGTTCTTCGACGAGGTGGCGCGGTTGATGAATGACGCCGCCGGCGCCGCCCAAGGCATGCGGCGCGAGTTCGAGACGCTGTTCCGCAGCCAGGCCGAGCGCTTCTTGCGCGACCTCGACCTGGTCAAGCGCGAGGATTTCGAGGCGGTCAAGGACATGGCGCGTCTGGCGCGCGAGGAAAACGAGGCGCTGAAGGCCCGGGTCGCGGCCTTGGAGGCGTCGCTCGGCAAGACCGGCACGTCCGGCGATCCACCGGCCGGCGGCAGCGGCGCCTAGGCCGGGTCGGCGTTCGAAAGCATTTTTCCGCTATTTCTTGTCTTTCAAAGCCCGCGCCGCTATAAGCGCCGCGGTCTGCGGCTGCTACAGCACCCCTGGAGGCTCGCCGCGGATTTCCCTTACAAAGCAGAGCTTTAGACAAGGATACCCATCATGGCGACCGTCAATCTGATCAAGGCGACGGCGCGTTCGCGGGCCGGCAAGGGGGCCGCCCGGGCCGAACGTCGTGCCGGCCGCGTTCCCGGAATCATCTATGGCGACGGCAGGGCGCCAATGCCGATCTCGCTCGATTACGCCGATCTGCGCCAGCGCATCTATGCCGGCCATTTCCTCACCACCGTCCACGAAGTCGAGATCGACGGCGTGAAGCACCGCGTCATCCCGCGTGACTTCCAGCTCGACGCCATCCACGACCTGCCGCTGCATGTCGACTTCTTGCGGCTCGGCGAAGGCGCCGAAATCCGCGTCAAGATTCCGATCCATGTGCGCAACGCCGACCAGTCGCCGGGCGTCAAGCGCGGCGGCACCGTCAGCGTCGTCGCCCACACCGTCGAGGTGCGCTGTCGCGCCGACGCCATTCCCACCGGCATCGACGTCGACGTCAGCGATCTCGAGATCAACTATTCCAAGCATCTGAGCGACATCACGCTGCCGCAAGGCGTGCGCGTCGTCGCCGGCCGCGACATCACGCTGGTGACCGTCGTGCCGCCGTCAGGCTACGCCGAAGAAATGAAGGCG
>JASHQO010000081.1 GCA_030039105.1 Xanthobacteraceae bacterium | reverse complement strand
CTCCGCTCAGATCCAGAACACGATGCGGCGCGCTGCGCGCACCAGAAGCGCGATCGCAAGCACGGAGCCGACGATCGCGAGACCGACCGAGACCAACCACGACAGCGGCCCTGGCACCTCGCCGATAAGCGGCGCCCGGGTGATTTCGATCAGGTGATAGACCGGATTGATCTCAGCGACGATCCTGGCGTCGCCCAGCGAGCTGATCGGCCACATGATCGGGGTTGCGAACATGCCGAGCTGGATCACGGTGCCGACGATCGGCTGGAAGTCGCGGAAGCGTGTGCTCAAAATGGCGACGACCGTGGTCAGCCAAATCAGATTCAGGACCACCAGCATCAATCCGGGGATGACCAGTATCATCGAAAGCTTAGGCTCGATCTTGAACACGATCGCCATCGGTATGTAGATGACGATCGTGTGCAGGAAGATGATGCAGTTCCGCCACACCACGCGCAGGATGTAGACCGAATACGGCAGCTTGATCTGCTTGATGATGCGTGCAGTGTCGGTAAACGCGATGCAACCGTCGTTCGCCGCGGTCGACATGAAGCCCCAGACGATGAAGCCGACCGACAGGTACGGCATGTAGGTCTCGATCTGCATGTGGAAAAGGCGGCTGTAGATGATGCCGAGCAGCAGGATGAATGCGCCCATGCTCAGCGTGATCCAGAACGGGCCGAGCACCGAGCGGCGATAGCGCTGGCGGATATCGTCCCAGCCCATGATGCCCCAGACCCGCCAGACGCGGAATCCGGCGATGACCTCGTCCCGCAGCGTGCTGGCAATCCGCGTCTTCAGGCTCGGATTCGACAGCGTCACAAAATCGATAGGTAGAACGCCCGCTGTCGTCGTGGCCGGCGCGTCTTGAATATGCGTCGTCATTGCGCGGTGATGGCCTCAAAGCTCCAAATCTCGGATCAGGCGGCGCCCGAGCCGCCGATCGCCGCCCTCATACCGGGAAACCGCCCGGACCGAAAGCGCCAAGCAAGCCGCAACCGGCGCGCCGCCAGCATGGTGCGCCCGAGCGCTAGCAGCGATGTCGGCCGCAGCCGATACCACAGCCAGGCGAGCGCCACCAACCGAGCCAGGCTGCGGTTGCGCCACCCCAGGATCGACGCCAACCGGGCCTTCTCGGCGGCCGACCGGGCGCCGATTTCGCACACGATTGCGCGTTCGACCGGCTCGGCCTGCAGCGCCAGGCGGCACGCCGCGAACCGCCAACGGTGGCGGAAAGCCTCGGCATACCAGGGCGGAAAGGCGGCATCGGCGGCGATCACGGCGGGCACGGTGTTGAGGATATGTTTGATGCGCTCAAGTTCGAGCGCGGTTTTCCGCGACACGCTGTCGGCGAACACCGCCCAGGCGGCGACGATCCGCGGCTCGAAATAAAACCCGAACCTCAGGGCGATCTTGCGCGCCATGATGCCGTCGGCGGAAGAGCCGAGCCGGGGGTCGAAGCCGCCGGCCCAGGCGACGCAGTCGCGGCGAAAGATCGCACTGCCGGTCAGAATCCAATTGTCGGTCGAGCGCAATAGCCGCTCGGCGCCACTTGCATCGACGCGGCCGCCGAATAGCCGCGGTCGTACCGCCGGCCGTACGGCGAACAGCGTGTTGCTGGCGCCGTCGAGCAGCGCCGCTTCGCCGCAAAACAGGCCGAGTTCCGGAGCGACCTCGAGTCGGCCCAGCGCGCGCGCGAAAAAGCCGGGCAGCACCCAGTCGTCCGACGCCGCAAAATAGACGTAGGTGCCGCGCGCCTCCTGCAGGCCGCGCTGCAGCGTTTCGATCACGCCGATATTGCTCGGATTGCGCAGGATGCGAATCGCCGGCGCCGTGGCAGCGATTCGCTCGATGACGGCTAGGCTGTCGTCGGTCGAGCCGTCGTCGATGACGATGATTTCGTCGGCGGCGCGTTCCTGATGCAGCAGCGCTGCCAGGGCGCGGCTTATCAATGTCGCATGATTGTAATTGGGCAGGACCACGGAAAGTGTCGGGGACATCAGGTAGCTGGTTCCATCCGTTTCATATGGCCGGCCCGACGCCGTGGCGGTCGCGCGCCGCCGGCGAAACGGCTGCTATGCCGCAAAACCCGGCATAGTGATCAAGCCGTTGTGAGATTGGACCGCAATTTTAAACAGGAAATTCGGCCGGCGCCATCGGCGGACCTTGACAGAATCCGTGCGGCGCGCGAAGGCGAAATTGCAGTATTGCCGCGTGCTCGCGGCGATTCTCCGTGCCGGCGTCCGGCGGTGAGTATGCCGGAAGTGGCGGTGAGTGGGGACGTTTGCCAAGTGTAGCAGGTTCCTCCGCATTGTATGACCGACCTCATGTTGCGTTCGGCATCCTAAGCGATTGCGGGACGCCAAACGCTGTAATGCTTGCGCCATCAGATGAAAGAGGTGCTGGGCTTAATGGGAATAGCTCGGATGTCGGACCACGATCGATTGGATCGGATGGAACGTAAGCTCAATCGGATCGGTAAGTACGTTCTGTTCGGCATTGCATTGTTCGCTGTTTTGCTGGCGGTCGAGGCGCAGAGGCTGTCGGCCGACCTGTTCTTCGGCTACGGCCGGTTGGTCCTGTGGTCGTTCGTCGGCGCGACGATAGTCATGTTGCTGGTGGCGCGCGCCCCGTTCCGCGACTAAAGCGGCGCATGATCTTTTCCGAAAACCGGTTGCCACCCTCGGATCAAGTCCGAGGGCCGGCTTTTTCGGGATCATGCTTTAGCTTTCCGCCCGATCTACAGGCGGCTCAAGGTGGCCGCCGGCGCTATGGCTTTCTTGCCGCAACCCAGCGCGAAGACGTGCTGCGCGTTCGCCTGATCGCCCGGTTGCCCGACGTTGCCGACCATGGAGAAGAGGAGGACGGTTTCAAAAAACCGCGCCATCAGGTCCTGTAATTCGGCGCCGCTGCGGCGATAAAGCGCGACAGGATAGGGTGCCAATCCGGCATTGCCGCCGGTCACGCGGTCGGTCGGGGAGCGAGCGTCCGCGGCCGCCGCTGCGGCGGTCGAGCGGCAAGCAGCATTCTGCGGATGCGATAGCGCGCCCGGGCAACCGATGAGCAGAATGTCGCGATCGAGCGCTAGCGAATCGCGCAAATTGCCGATGAAGAATTCTTCCTCGCTGGGGGAAATGTACTGGATGAAGTCGATGCTATAGGCGGCGTCGAACAGCGGCTGCAGCGGCGTTGAGACCACATCGTGCAAGCGGGCCTCAAATCGCCAATCGTCCTGAAATCGCGATTGCAGGTCGGCAACGACATTGGCGCGCGGATCCAGCACGGTCATCTTTCTAGCGCGCTGCAGGACCAGCCGCGTGCCCGCAGGGCTGACACAACCGTATTCGACGACGTTGCGTCGCACTCCGATCAGATCGGCAACGAAGCGATGGAGCGCGGTATGCGATGGCGATTGAGCGGTATTATCCTGCAATAGCGGATACGGGTTATCTGGGTCGATCCGCGCGAAGCGTTGCGGATACGGGGCGGGGCGCTCCGTTGCGCGCAAGGTGACGCATACGCTCGACCAGGCGCCGAGCGGCGGCGCACTGTCGGCGCGTGCCGCCCTGTTGGCGAGACCTCCGGCGACGGCCAAAGCCGGGGCGAACAGCGTCATCACGCCGCGTTTCGATATTGCGTGCATCATGGCGTTGCGCAACGCCAGGCGTTGTGGACCAAGCGCGACAAATTGCGTGTCTTCGAGCCGCAGCGAGCGGTTGAGCAGCCGCCCGGCCTGCGCCGCGAATTTCAGGCTGAATTCGTGCGTATCCGCAGCCGCGAGGCTGTTGATGGCGAGGAATATGATGCGGCCGCCCGCTTTCAACAGCGGCGCCAGATGCTCGATCAGCGTGTCGGCTCGCTCCAGCATGGCTTCGCCGGCCAGCAACAGACAGGCTTCGAAGGTGCCGGCCAATTCGTCGTATTGCGACCGCGTCAGCAGCAGCAGATGATTAGCGTTCAAGGTGACGACGTCGCCCGAGGTCCGCACCACCCATGGCGCGAACGGCTCGGCGTCCGGCGCCACCAGCAACACGTGTCCGTTCGCCGACAGTATGTCGTTCACCGCCCCGAGCGGGCCTTGGTAATCCGGCCACAGCGGATGCAACGGCGTCACGGCGGGTGGAAAACCGAACAACCGCTCCTTGATGCGCTGCAGCCGGGGCCCCAGGCGGGGCGCCCGCTCGCTGAGCAGAAACGTCCAGTCGTCCTTGCCCAGCGGCCGGTGGCTACGGTGCCGGTTGACGGCGATC
>JASHQO010000080.1 GCA_030039105.1 Xanthobacteraceae bacterium | reverse complement strand
TTCGATTGATGGGGAGGCGAACAATAGTCGTAGCTTCCGTGCCGACAACTCGGATGCAAAAAACGCATCGCGAGAACGAGGACGCTTGCTCCTCCTTCTCCCCGCGTGCGGGGAGAAGGATGGGTTGAGGGGGCCTCTCCGCAATTCTGAGCTGATAAGGGAGTGTCTCGATGGCTCAGTCACCGTCCGCAACGCTCAGGCAACGGCAACGCCCCCTCACCCCACCCTCTCACCGCGCGCGAGGCGAGGGAGCCGCGAGCGTAAAAGATGCGACAGACATTACTCCGCCGTGATGCCGGCGGCGTCGACCATCTTGCGCCAGTTCGCCTCGTCGTCGGCGAGAAAGCGGGCGAGCGCGTCGGGCGTCATCGCCGTCGGCACGCCGCCGTCCTGGGCAAAGCGGGCCGCGACCTTGGCATCGGCCACCGCATCCTTGAGCGCGCCGTTGAGCAGCGTCACGATCGCGGGCGGCGTGCCGCGCGGCGCGAACAGGGCGTACCAGACGTAGATTTCGTAGCCCGGCACCGTCTCGGCGATGGCCGGCACGTCGGGCAGAAGCGGCCAGCGCTGCGCCGAGGTGACGCCGAGCGCGCGCAGCGTTGCGGCGCGCACCATCTGCAGCACCGGGCCGCCGAGATTGTCGAACAGCACGTCGACCTTGCCGGACAAAAGGTCGGGATAGGCCGCCGCCGAGCCGCGATAGGGCACATGCACCATGTCGATCTTGGTCAGGAACTTGAAATATTCGCCGGACAGATGCGGCGAGGCGCCGACGCCCGACGAGGCAAACGAGATTTTTCCGGGATTGGCCTTGGCGTAGGCGATGAAGTCCTGGACGGTTTTGACCGGCAGCGACGGCGTCACCACCATGATGTTCGGCGCCCGCGCCACGATGCCGACCGGGGTGAGCCGGTCGAGCACGTTGGCGAGCTTCTTGTAGAGCGACGCGCTGATGGTGACGGTCGGGCCGGCGAACAGCAGCGTGTAGCCATCGGGCGCCGCGTTGACGACGGTCTCGGTCGCGAGCGTGCCGCCGGCGCCGGTGCGGTTCTCCACCGCAAACTGGTTGCTGGTGTGCTCGGAAAGGAATTGCGCGATCAGCCGGGCAACCGCGTCGGTCGGGCCGCCGGCGGCGAGGCCGACGATCATGCGCACCGGGCGCGTCGGATAGTCGAGGGCGGCGGCGCCGCGCGGCACAGCGGCCGCGACGAGCGAGCCCGCGGCAAGGTGGAAGAGGCTTCGGCGATGAAGAGCGAGGGTCACGACGCCGCTTCAGATCGTCTGGTTATATGCGCCGACGTCCTTGTGCGTGCGCAGCACGGCGTCGACCGACTTGAACATGTCGCGCATGCGCGCTTCCGACACCGGGCTTTCGACCACCACGACCAGCTCCGGCTTGTTGGAGGAGGCCCGTACCAGGCCCCAGGTGCCGTCGTCGACGGTGACGCGCACGCCGTTGACGGTGACGAGATCGCGGATTTTCTGGCCGGCGACCTTGCCGCCGGCTTTCTGCTCGTTCCGGAAGTGGGCGATCACCTCGTCGACCACGGCGTATTTGGTCTCGTCGGCGCAATGCGGCGACATGGTCGGCGACGACCAGGTTTTCGGCAGCGCGTTTTTCAGGTCCGCCATGCTCATCTGCGGGTTGCGGTCGAGCATGTCGCAGACCGCGAAGGCGAAGATCAGGCCGTCGTCGTAGCCGCGGCCGAACGGCTTGTTGAAGAAGAAGTGGCCGGATTTCTCGAAGCCGGCGATGGCGCCGATCTCGTTGACCCGGCGCTTCATGTAGGAGTGGCCGGTCTTCCAGTAGTCGGTCCTGGCGCCGTTCTCGATCAGCACCGGGTCGGTCATGAACAGCCCGGTCGACTTGACGTCGGCGACGAAGGTTGCGCCGTTGTGCTGCGCCGAGATATCGCGCGCCAGCATGACGCCGACCTTGTCGGCGAAGATCTCGCCGCCCTCGTTGTCGACCACGCCGCAGCGGTCGCCGTCGCCGTCGAAGCCGAGCCCGACGTCGGCCTTGTTGGCCAGCACCGCGTCGCGCATGGCGTGCAGCATTTTCAGGTCTTCGGTGTTCGGATTGTATTTCGGAAAGGTGTGGTCGAGCTCGCAGTCGAGCGGCACCACCTCGCAGCCGATCGCCGCGAGCACCTGCGGCGCAAACGCGCCGGCGGTGCCGTTGCCGCAGGCGCACACGACTTTCAGCCGCCGCTCGAGCTTCGGCCGCTTGGTGAGGTCGGCGATGTAGCGCGCCGGAAAGTTCTCGACGAATTCGTAGCCGCCGCCGGCGCGCGGCTTGAACGCGCCGCCGAGCACGACGTCCTTCAGCCGCGCCATCTCATCGGGGCCGAAGGTGAGCGGCCGGTTGACGCCCATCTTCACGCCGGTCCAGCCGTTGTCGTTGTGCGACGCCGTCACCATGGCGACGCACGGCACGTCGAGATCGAACTGGGCGAAATAGGCCATCGGGGTGAGCGCAAGCCCGATGTCCTTGACCTGCACCCCCGCCGCGATCAGGCCGTTGACCAGCGCCATCTTGATCGACGCCGAGTAGGAGCGGAAATCGTGGCCGGTGACGAGCCGCGGCGTGACGCCGAGCTCGTGGATCAGCGTGCCGAGCCCGAGCCCGAGCGCCGCGACGCCCATCAGGTTGATTTCGCTGCCGAACAGCCAGCGCGCGTCATATTCGCGAAAGCCGGTGGCTTTCACCATCGGCTCGGATTCGTAGGCACAGGTGTTCGGCTTCAGCGACGGTTTCGGCCTGGGAAACATTGGAGGGATCGATCCGAATCGAAGAGCCCCGGCAGCAATAGCGTAAACGTGCGGCGACTGGAATGGTTGCGTGTCATGCCCCGCGCCTGCGCGGCATCCGGCAGCCACCGAGGCTGCGGCGAAATTTCGACGATGGCGGTTACCGGATCGTCCGCCGCAGCCTGGCATCGGGCCGGCCGCTTCGGGCCGCAGCCGTTGGCGGACGATGACAAGGGTGCGTCACTGCTCCAGCACCAGCTTGCCGTCGGCGAATTCCCAGCGGTGCAGCCGCGACAAAAACGACATGCCGAGCAGGTTGTTGCCGAGCGCGCCGTCCTGCATCACCATGGCGGCAACGTTGCGCACGGCGATGTCTTCGATCTCGACCCGGTCGAGCTCGACCGGCGCGGCGCGCGCGGTGCCGTTGGCGGTGGCGACCCGCACCGTATAGTCGCGCTCGGCCGGATGGATGCCGAGCGCGGCCGCATCGTCGGCGGTCAGCGCGATCACCGAGGCGCCGGTATCGACCATGAAGCTGAGGCGGCGGCCGTCGACGCGGGCATCGACCTCGAAATGGCCGCGGTCGTCGCGCGCGATGACGACCGAGCGCGAATCTGCGGGAGCCGGCGCGGCCGGCGCCGCGGGCTGTGCCGCCAGGGCGAGCGAATGAGCCGGCGGTGCGACGCCGTGCTGGGTGACGTAGCGCGGCACCAGGACGGCGGCGGCCAGCGCCAGGACGGCGAGCGTGAGGACGGGGCGCATGAGGACGGGGCGCATGGCCGGATTTTGCCGCGGCAGGGTCAACGAAGCGCTAAAGCGACCGTGCAAATCGCGGTTAGGCCGCTTCCAGCTCCGGGCCGTCGACCGGCACGGACAACAGCCGCTTGCCGGTTACGTTACGCACCTCGACGCAC
>JASHQO010000079.1 GCA_030039105.1 Xanthobacteraceae bacterium | reverse complement strand
CGAACGTGATGCCCTGGTGGCGCAGATAGGATTCCACCTGAAAGTCGGCGTCGAACGAGAACGTCGGGTTGTCGCGATTCTGGAAGCGGCGGCCGAATTTGCGATGCAGCGCCGCGTCCGACAGATAGGTGATGTGCGCGCCCATGCGCGCGACTGCCAGGCCGCGCCGCGGATTGACGCCGTCGGCGAAATAGCGGCCGCCGCGCCAGTCCGGATCCGCCATCACCGCCTGGCGGCCGACCTCGTGGAAGGCGATGTTCTGCGCCGAGTGCCGCGTCGCGCCGGCGATCGGCAGCGCCGCGAACACGCGCTGCGGATAGCTCGCCGCCCATTGCAGCACCTGCATCGCGCCCATCGAGCCGCCGGCGACCGCGAACAAGGAGTCGACGCCGAGCCGGTCGAGCAGCATCGCCTGCGCCCGCACCATGTCGCGCACGGTGATGACGGGAAAGTCGAGGCCCCACGGCATGCCGGTCGCCGCATTGGTCGAGGCCGGGCCCGACGAGCCCATGCAGCCGCCGACCACGTTGGGGCAGATGACGAAGTAGCGCTCGGTGTCGATCGGCATGCCGGGGCCGACCATGGTCTCCCACCAGCCGGGCTTGCCGGTCACCGGATGATCGTTGAAGGCGTGCTGGTCGCCGGTCAGGGCGTGGCAGAGCAGCACCGCGTTGCTGCGCGCGGCGTTGAGCGTGCCGTAGGTCTGATAGGCGATCTGCAGCGGCGAAAAATCGACGCCGGCGTCAAGGCGCAGCGGCTCGTTGGCGCCGAAGCGCACCACCGGCGAATGCGGCTGATCCGCTTCGCGGGCGCGGTCGGCGAGATCGAGCATGGCATCGGCCATCGGCGTTTCCCGGAAAGCGACGCGTATGGCGTCGATTGCCCGCCAGAGGCGTCTCAAAGCCGCGTAAATAGGCCGCTACGGCCTGGAGTCAATGTTTTCTTTGCTTTCGGGCTTAACGGCACCTATCAATCGGGCCCGTGGCCGAGGCCGGACCATGCCAAAAAAACCACGCCAGAAGCAGCCCACCCTCGCCGATCTGCGGCTCGAGATCGACCGCATCGATGCCGCCATGCACGAGCTTCTGCTCGAACGTGGCGAGATCATCGACACGCTGATCGCGGTCAAGAAGACTCAGGAGGTGGGCTCGGCCTTCCGTCCGGCGCGCGAGGCCGAGATGATGCGCCGGCTGGTGCAGCGCCACCGCGGCAACCTGCCGCTCGATACGGCGGAAAGCATCTGGCGGGTCATCATCGCGACCTTTACCTATGTGCAGGCGCCGTTCTCGGTCCATGCCGATCTCTCCGCCGGCGACGCCTTGATGCGCGATTCCGCCCGCTTCCATTTCGGCTTCACGGTGCCGTTCGTGCCGCATGCCGGTGCCGCGAGCGTCGTCGCCGCGGTGTCGGAATCCAAGGGCGATCTCGGCCTGGTGCCGGCCTTTGCCACCGCGGGCGCCGGCCCCTGGTGGGCTGCGCTCGAATTCGATACTGCGCCAAAAATCATCGCCCGCCTGCCGTTCGTCGAGCGGCCCAATCATCCGGCCGCCCTGCCGGTGTTCGTGGTCTCGCGCGTCTCCGCCGACGCCATGGTGACTGAGACCGAGGTGTGGAGCGTGCGGGTGGCGGGCTGGAACGCGGCTTCGGTCAATTCCGTCGCCGAGCACGCCGACGTCGTCGCCGTGCCCGACCGCGCCTTCGACGGCGCGGCGCTTTTGGTCTCGGTCGAGCGCGGCGACATCAAGGCGGTCGAGAAGGCCCTGGTCAAGATCGGCGCCTCGATCCGCTCCACGGCCCTCGTCGGCAGCCACGCGACCCGCTATACGGTGCCGTGAAAACTTCCTTCCCCGGTTGCAGGGGAGGAAACGAAGGCGGAGGGAGCAAGTGTTGACGCTTGCGCAAGCGGCAATGCCGCAAGCCCCCTCCCTACCCTCCCCGCAAGCGGGAGAGGGAGGAGAAGTGAATAATGCCTGCCACGCGTCCAAAACCCCGCCCCGGCGTGCTCGACATCGCGCCCTATGTGCCCGGCAAGAGCAACGCCCCGGGCGTGGCCAAGGTGTTCAAGCTGTCGTCGAACGAGACGCCGCTCGGGCCAAGCCCGAAGGCGGTCGCGGCCTATCGGGCCGCCGGCGCCCATCTCGAGGACTACCCGGACGGGTCCGCCAGCGATTTGCGCGAAGCCATCGGCCGCGCCTTCGGGCTCGATCCCGACCGCATTGTCTGCGGCGCCGGCTCCGACGATTTCCTGCATCTCTTGGCGCAGGCTTATCTGGTCGACGGCGACGAGGCGATCTACACCAAGCACGGCTTCCTGATCTTTCCGATCGCCACGCTTGCCGCCGGCGCGAAGCCCGTGGTGGCGGCGGAGACCGATTACACCGCCAATGTCGACGCCATCCTCGGCGCGGTGACGGCGAAGACCAAGATCGTCTTCCTCGCCAATCCGAACAATCCGACCGGCACGGCGTTGTCGTTCGACGAGGTCAAGCGGCTGCATCGCGGCCTGCCGCCCCATGTGCTGCTGGTGCTCGACGGCGCCTATGCCGAGTATGTCCGGCGCAACGACTACGAAGCCGGCATCGAGCTTGTGGCGACGGCGGAGAACGTCGTCATGCTGCGCACGTTCTCGAAAATTCACGGCCTCGCCGCGCTGCGGCTCGGCTGGATGTTCGCGCCGGCCCACGTCGTCGACGCCGTCAACCGCATTCGCGGGCCGTTCAACGTCAACGGCCCGGCGATCGCCGCCGGCACCGCCGCCATCCAGGACCTCGAGCACCAGCAACGCTCGCGCGAGCACAACACGCGCTGGCTCAATTGGCTCACCGACGAGATCGGCAAGCTCGGACTGCAGGTGACGCCGAGCGTCGCCAATTTCGTGCTGATACACTTCCCGCAGACCAAAGGTCGCACCGCCGAAGAGGTCAATGCCTTCCTGATGAAGCGCGGCCTCATCCTGCGCCAGACCACGGCCTACAAGCTGCCGCACGCGCTGCGCCTGAGCGTCGGAACCGAAGAGGCCAACCGGCTGGTGGTTGCGGCGTTGCAGGACCTTCTGGCCAAGACCGCGTGAGCGCCGCCGATCGGCGGAACGTCAGCGCGCCCCGACCGTCAGTGCTTCTTTGACCGCGCCGCGCAGCACGGCAAGCGAGAACGGCTTGGCGATGACGTCGTGGATGATGGCGTCGAGACCGGAGGCGCGCTCGCGCTGATCGGCATAGCCGGTCATCAAGAGGATGGTGAGATCGGGGAAATCGCGCGCCGCCGCGAGCGCAAGCGCGATGCCGTCCATGATCGGCATGCGCACGTCGGTCAGCAACAGGTCGAAACGGCCTTGTTCGCGCGTGAGCGCCTCGAGCGCTTCGCTGCCGTCGGCCGCGGTCGCGACCTCATGGCCGTCCATGACGAGCGCGCGGGCGCACATCGCGCGGGAGGCTTCCTCGTCTTCGGCGATCAGGATGCGAGCCATTGTTGCTTCAAGGTTCGGCGGTCACCGGGTTGCGGAGATGATGTCGCGGCGGGTGACGAAGCGCACCAGCACGTCGCGCCCGTCCGGCGGCGGCGAGGCGAGCCTGCTGCGAAACGCCACGCTCTCGCCCGGCGGCAAATTGGGGCGCGGCGCCACCGCGGTCCAGGAATAGACTTCGTCGCCCGAGCCGTTGCGCACCACGAACTTCAGGCGCGGCACATCGACGAAGCGCCGAGTGTCGTTGACGATGTTGCCTTCGACCACCAGGATCGGCACGCCGTCGCTCTGCTCCGTCGCGGTGGCGATGTCGGTCAAGGTGACGCCGCGCAAGTTCACCGGCAGGCCGAGCGTCGCGTAGAACGATGCGGTCTGCGGAAAGACGCGGACGAAATCGTGGCGCCAGCCGACCACGATGGCGTCAACGACGAGCAGCGCCAGGATGACGCTCTGCAGCTTCGACAACGGCCAGCGCAACGAGAATCTGCCGAAGCCCGACTTGGTGTGACGCGCCGCGTAGGTCTCGATGTCTTCGATCGGTTCTAGCGGCGCAGCCGGCGCGGCTTCGGCCTCGATCTCGATCGGCTGCTGTTCGCCCGGATCGGCGGGCACGATCGACGGGGCTTCGACCGCGGCGGCGACAACCGGCTCATCGGCAGCGCCACCGGTCTCGACAGCCGGCGGCTCGCCCGCCGCAATATCGGCCGGAGCTTGCATGGCGAGGTCTTCCGCCGGCTGCTCGGGCGGCGGCGCCGCGGCGAAGGAACCGGCCTCGGCCATCTCACGGGTCGTCTCGTGAGCCGGCGCGATCGCTTGCGCCGCCGCGATAAGCTTGTCGGCCTGGCTGGGTTCGGCGCGCCATACGCCGCGGCAGCGCACGCAACGGACTTGCCGCCCGTTCGGCATCAGGCTTGCCACCTCGACATCGTAAGATGTCGTGCAGGATGGGCAGACGATCAGCATCGGCGAATCAGACGGCTTGGCAGCGTTACGGCGAGCCTAGCACCCGATCCGTTAACGGATTGGAAACCAAGCCGGCCGGCAGGTCAGCCTTGGCGCGGCAGTGTTAAATTTGCCTTAGGGCGAATCAGGCTGCAGGGCGGCGGTAGCGCCCGGCCCCCGTCCGGGGCCATGCGGAGGACCGCGTGATCCGATTCGAAAATGTCGGCTTGCGCTATGGGCTCGGCCCGGAAATCCTGCGCGACCTGACCTTCCGCATCGACCCCCGCTCCTTCCAGTTCCTGACCGGACCATCGGGTGCCGGCAAGACCACGCTGTTGCGCATGATGTTCCTGTCGCTGCGACCGAGCCGCGGCCTGATCACCATGTTCGATCAGGACACCGCGACCTTGAGCAAGGACGGCCGCGCGACGTTGCGCCGCCGCGTCGGCCTCGTGTTCCAGGACTTCCGCCTGCTCGACCACATGACCACCTACGAGAACGTGGCCTTGCCGTTGCGCGTGCTCGGCAAGGACGAGGCCGAGTACCGGCCCGAGGTGGTGGAGTTGCTGCAATGGGTCGGCCTCGGCGATCGCATGGGCGCACTGCCGCCGGTGCTCTCGGGCGGCGAGAAGCAGCGCGCCGCGATTGCGCGCGCGGTGATCGCCCGGCCGCAGCTTCTGCTCGCCGATGAGCCGACCGGAAACGTCGATCCCAATCTCGGCCAGCGGCTGCTGCGCCTGTTCATCGAGCTCAACAAGTCGGGGACCTCCGTCGTCATCGCCACCCACGATATTGCCCTGATGGACGAGTTCGATGCGCGCCGCCTGGTGCTGCACGAAGGACGCCTGCATGTCTACGACTGATCCGCCCGAGGTGCTGAACGAGCCGTGGGACGATATCGACGCCGCGGCGGCGGAACTGGAGCTCGCGCCGCGCGGGGCGGCTTCGATCGTGCCGGGCAGCTCGATCTCCGGACGCTCGCTCGCCGCCGTCGTCGCCATCATGACGTTCCTCGCCGCGCTGACCACCGGCGCCGCAATGCTGGTGGTAGGCGCCGCCAAGGATTGGCAATCCGACGTCGGCCGCGAGGTCACTATCCAGGTCCGCCCCGCCGCCGGCCGCGACATCGAAGCCGACGTCAGCAAGGCGGTCGCCGCCGCGCGCGCCGCACCGGGTGCCGCCGACGTGCGCGCTTACTCGAAAGCGGAGTCCGAAAAGCTGATCGAGCCTTGGCTCGGCTCCGGCCTGCATCTCGACGATCTGCCGATTCCGCGGCTGATCGTCGTCAAGCTCACGCCGGGCGCACGGGCCGATTTTTCGCGGCTGCGGCAGACGCTGGCCAACCAGGTGCCGACCGCGAGCCTCGACGATCATCATGGCTGGATCGCGCGCATGCGCACCATGGCCGGCACCGCGGTGGTGTGCGGGCTGGCGGTGCTGGGTCTCGTCGTCGCCGTCACTATCCTCTCGGTCACCTTCGCCACCCGCGGCGCCATGGCGACCAATCGGCCGATCGTCGAAGTGCTGCACTATGTCGGTGCTACCGACAGCTTCGTCGCCAGCCAATTCCAGCACCATTTCCTGCTGCTCGGGCTCAAGGGCGGCGCCATCGGCGGCGGCGCGGCGATCTTGTTGTTCGGCTGCGCCGAAGCGGCACGCGCCTGGCTCGCCGGCTCGCCGAGCGGTGACGAGGCGGCGGCGCTGTTCGGCAACCTGTCGATCGGCGTCGCCGGCTATCTGGCGATCGTCGTGCAGATCCTGGTGATGGCCGTGGTGACGGCCCTGGTGTCCCGTTACACGGTCAACCGGACGCTGGCGACCATCGATTGAATGCGGTTATGATTCCGGCCGCTCCGATCCGGGGTCGAACAAGCGGGGCGAAACCGCGGGGGGACGCGCGCAGCGATGTCGAGCCTTAGAGGCGCGGTCAGACGCCGGCGCATGATGTCGGTCACCGTCAAGCTTGCCGTGCTCGGCGCCATCGCGCTGGTGCTTGGCTTCTTCGGCTTTATCTGGCTGCTGCCGAGCCAACAGGGCAAGCTCGATCAGAATGCCGACGGCATCGTGGTGCTGACCGGCGGCGACTCCCGCGTCGCCGACGCCTTGGAGCTGCTCGCCTCCGGCCACGGCAAGCGCCTGCTCATCACCGGCGTCAATGCCGGCACGACCACCGGCGACATCGCCCGGCAAACCGTCGACTACAACCGCTGGATCGCCTGCTGCGTCGATCTCGATTATGCCGCCCTCAACACGCTGGGCAATGCGGTGCAGGCGCGGCGCTGGGTGCTGGACCACGGCTTCACGTCCCTCATCGTTGTGACCTCGGCCTATCACATGCCGCGCGCGCTCGCCGAGCTGGCGCATCAATTGCCCGACGCCACGTTGATTCCCTACGCGGTGGTGTCCGACCGCCTGCGCATCGAGCCGTGGTGGTCGAACGGCACGACGACGCGGCTGGTGCTGTCGGAATATCTCAAATACCTTTTCGCCAAGGTGCGCATGCGGTTCGATTCGGCTTAAAACCGCTCCGGCAGGTTCAGTTGGCACAATTCGGACAATTCCTTCGCGTCCGCTCGCTGGTCTTCAACGCGCTGTTCTATCTGAACGTGTTGGTGCAAGGCGTGCTGGCGTTGCCGACGCTTTTGCTGCCCTCCCGGTTCACGCTCGCGTTCATCCGCTCCTATGCACTGACCAGCCTTTGGCTGCTGCGCGTCATCTGCGGTATCTCGGTCGAGTGGCGCGGACTCGAGAAGATCCCGCGCGGCGCCTGCATCATCGCCTGCAAGCATCAGTCGGCCTGGGAAACGTTCTCGCTCTACGCCGCGATCCGCGATCCGGCCTATATCCTCAAGCGTGAACTGATGTGGCTGCCGTTCTTGGGCTGGTACGCCTGGAAGACCGGACTCATCCCGATCGACCGCGGCGCCGGCATGGCGGCGCTGTCGCGTACCACCGCGGCCGCCCGGCGCGAGCTCAAGCGCGGCCGGCAGATCGTCATCTTTCCCGAAGGCACGCGGCGCGCGCCCGGTGCCGAACCCGCCTACAAGCCCGGCGCCACTTATCTCTACAGCAAGGCCGGCGTGCCTTGCGTGCCGATGGCGCTCAATTCCGGGCTGTTCTGGCCGCGCCGTTCGACGCGACGCATTCCCGGTACGATTATCGTCGAGGCGCTCGAGCCGATTCCACCCGGCCTTGACCGGCCGACTTTCGCGGCGCGACTGCAGACCGTGCTGGAGCAAGCGACCGACCGCCTGGTCCAGGAAGGCAAGGATCAGCAATCGGGGATCGGAAATCAGGGATCGGGAATCAGGAATCAAAGCCGGAATCATCCGGATGCCTGAAATCAGGGATCGAGATCGGGCTCATCGTGATGCCTGATCGCCGCGTCCTGTTGCCGGACACCGGAAAGCTGCTCGGCGAGCAGATGCAAATCGCTCTCGCGGTAGCCGAGCGCCTCCAGCGCCCGCACGGTCTCGACCACGTAGTCGTGATTGTTGCCGGAGCGGCCGTGGCCCTGGCGTACATAGTGCAGGCTTTCGTCGACTGAGAGCCTGCCGGCATATTGCACGTGGCCGCGATCGACGGTGTAGGTGAGCGCCTGCACCTGCCGGCGCGCTCCGTCCTCGAGCGCGATCCGCCGCGTCGTCTCCAGATAGACGCTGGTCACCTGCTCGCGGCCGCGCAGATAGGCGATGGTCTCGTCGCGTTTCCTGGCGGCGATACGAAAGGCGATACCGCGGCACATGCCGCCGCGGTCGAGGCCGAGCACCAGGCCGGGCTTCTCCGGCGTGCCGCGGTGGACGAAGGAAAAGACGCACAGCGCCCGGTGCAGTCCGATGAGCCGCGCCGGCACGCGCTCGACGAAGTCGAAGCCCGGCCGCCACATCAGCGAACCGTAGCCGAACACCCACAGATCGCCGCCGTCGTGCGCGTTGCTGGCATCCATTGCCGATGTCGGTTCCCTGATTTACCGCCGTTCGCCTAACAGGACGACGCCGGCGGTACAATCGCCCGCTTGATATAGCTGTTGGCCATTCTTAGAAACGCCGCACTCAACGTGCGAAAAGAAACCATGCCGGGTGAATCGCCTCTCAATATGATGCGGCCGCAACGCCAGCGACAGCGCCGGATCGCGGCGGCTGGGACGGCGCGACGGCCCGGCCGGCGTCTCTGGCCGGTCGCGCTGCCGGTCGGCGTGGTCGTTCTGCTCGCCGCCGGCTGGTGCGCGCTCTGGTATTACGCCGCCGGCGTCGCCGACCGTACGCTGTCCGGCTGGGTGCAGCGCGAGGCCGCCGCCGGCCGGCTCTATAGTTGCGGCAGCCAAACCATCGGCGGCTTCCCATTCCGTATCGAGGCCGATTGCACGCCCGCCGCCGCCGCCATCAACTCGACCACGCCGCCGTTCGCGGTCAACGCCAGGCACGTCACCTTCGCCGCCAACGTCTACCATCCGACTTTGCTGGTCGGCGACATCGCGAGCCCGCTGTCGGTAGCCGCGCCCGGCCAGCCGCCGAGCTTCGTCGGCAACTGGTCGCTGGCGCGCTTGACGCTACAGGGTCTGCCGCCGGTGCCCGACGCGGTGTCCGCCACGCTCGATGGGCCGCGCCTCGACCATATGGATTCCGGTAACGCCACCGCGGTGTTCACCGCCGACCACGCGGAATTCCACGGCCGCATCATCGGCGGCTCGGCGATCGACAATCCGGTGATCGAGGTGGTGATGAGCTTTGCCGGAGCGACGACACCGACCGTACACCCGCTCCTTGCCGATCCCGCGCAAGGCGACATCGACGTCGTGCTGACCGGCTTCAAGGATCTGACGCCAAAACCCTGGACCGAGCGCATCCGCGAGTTTCAAGCCAACGGCGGCAAGATCGAGATCAAGCGCCTGCGGATCGAGCGTCCTGACGCCATCATCGTCGGCACCGGCACGTTGACGGTGAACGCCAACGGCAAGCTCGACGGCCTCCTTCGTGTCGCCATCGCCGGCCTCGATCAACTCGTGCCGAAGCTCGGCGTCGACCGCCTGATCGGCCGCGGCATCGACCGCCTCGGCGGCGGCTCCGGTCAGGCGCAGCAGGGCCTCAATGCGCTCGACCGCCTGATGCCGGGATTGAGCGGCGTGGTCCGCGACACCGCCAATGCCAACGTGATCGACAATCTCAACAAGATGGGCCAGCCGACCGAGATCGACAAAAAGCCGGCGGTGCTGCTGCCGCTGAATTTTTCCGACGGCTTTGTCTCGCTCGGCATGCTGCCGCTCGGCCAAGTGCCGCCGCTGTTTTGATTGGCGCTGTCATTGCGGTGGGTCAGCGCTTGCGCGCGGCATGCCAGCCGACCGAGGCGTCGGGGGCGGAATCGGTCGAGGCGAAATACGGTTTGAGATCGAGCAGCGGCGTGCCGTCGAGGCAATCGAGGCCGACGACGTAGAGCTTGTTGCCCTCGACGCGCTGCAGCCGCGTCACCGCGGCCGCGATCGGGTTCGGTCGCACCGGCGAGCGCAGCGCAAAGGTGCCGCGGCGCTCGGCGTAATGGCGCGGCGCTTGCACGACGAGATCGCGCCGCGCCCGGTCCATCCAATACAGCACCAGCAGGTGGCTGACGGTCTCGAGGCCGGCCAACCCGGCAGCCCAGCGCGGATCGAGCTCGATGGTGCAGACGGCCTCGGACTCGCGGCCGTTCTTCGGGCATGCGTCGCGGGTCTGCCACGGCGTGCGGATGCGGCCGATATAATAGAGCGAGGCGTCGAATTTGGCCGGCAATTCGGCGGCGATTTCGCCCGGCCGCAGGCCGTAGTGGTCGTCGCCGATCGTTTCGTCGGTGGTTTCGCCGATCTTGGCGCTTTTGGTCATGCGTTAGGTTCGCACGCGGGCCAGGGCGCCGGCTAGTCGGATGCCGCCATTGGCCCACGGCGCGGTTTCCCATTGACTTGGGCCGTTTCCCACGGGGCCTTGCCCCATCCCGTTTAATCGTATAAAGATATCTTTATATCTAATCGGACAAAGCCTGAAACCAAGCCTCAAGATGCCGCCATGGACACCGAACCGCTCGCCTTTCCTGCCCTGACCGCCATGCTCAAAGCCGCGGGGGAATCGACGCGGCTGCGTATCCTGGCGCTGATTGCCGAGGCCGAGCTGACGGTCTCCGATCTCACCGAGATTTTGCGCCAGTCGCAGCCGCGGCTGTCCCGCCATCTGCGCCTGCTGTGCGAAGCCGGCTTGGTCGAGCGCTTCCGCGAAGGCTCGTGGGCGTTCTTCCGCATGGGCGAGCGCGGCGGCCCGGCCGACGTCGCCCGCGCCATGGTCGCGCGGCTCGACCCCCACGACCCCATCATCGCCCGCGACCGCGAGCGGCTCGCCGCCGTGCGCGCCGCGCGTGCTACCGCCGCGCAGAACTATTTTCGTCGCCACGCCGCGGAGTGGGACCGCATCCGCAAGCTTCACGTCGCCGACACTGCCGTCGAGGACGCGATCCGCTCGGCGCTCGCCGACAAGCCGATCCGAGCCCTGCTCGATCTCGGTACCGGCACCGGCCGCATGCTGGAGCTGTTCGCGCCCGACATCGAGCGCGGGCTCGGACTCGATCTGTCGCTCGACATGCTGGCGCTGGCCCGTGCCCGGCTCGACCGCGCCGGCATCAAGAACTGCAGCGTACGCCAGGGCGACATCTACGACCTGGCGCTGCCGCGGGATTCGTTCGACGTCGTCATCATCCATCAGGTGCTGCACTTCCTCGACGACAGCGCCCGCGCCATCCGCGAGGCCGTGCGCGTGCTGCGGCCGGGCGGCCGGCTCCTGGTGGTGGATTTCGCGCCGCATGATCTCGAATTTTTGCGCGAGGAGCATGCCCATCGCCGCCTCGGCTTTGCCGGCGAGACCGTGACGCAGTGGCTGCAAGCCGCCGGCCTCGACGTCGTGCGGCAGCAAACCCTGCCGCCCGGACCGCAGGGCAAGATCGCCGTCTCGCTCTGGCTGGCCCGCGATCCGCGCATCGTGCTGGCGACGCCGCCGAAGACCCGGGAGCTGGCGTGATGAACGCGCCTCGCGCCAGCCGCTTCGTCGGCGTCGGCAAGCCGCGCGGCATCCGCGTGTCGTTCGAGTTCTTTCCGCCGAAGACTGCGGAAATGGAAACCTCGCTGTGGGAAGCGATCAGCCGCCTCGCGCCGCTTGCGCCGAACTTCGTCTCGGTCACCTATGGCGCCGGCGGCTCGACCCGCGAGCGCACTCACGCCACGGTCAAACGCATCCTGGCCGAGACCATGCTGACGCCGGCGGCGCATCTCACCTGCGTCGCCGCAACCCGCGCCGAGATCGACGCGGTGATCGGCGCCTACGCGGCGGCCGGCGTGCGCCACATCGTGGCGCTGCGCGGCGATCCGCCGGGCGGCGCCGGCGAAAGATACGCGCCGCAGCCGGGCGGCTATCGCAACGCCGCCGATCTCGTCGCCGGCATTAAGCGGCTGGTCGCCATCAAAAATCTGGCCGACATCGAAGTGTCGGTGTCGGCCTATCCGGAAAAGCATCCGGACAGTCCCTCGGTCGCAGCCGACATCGACATGCTCAAGGCCAAGGTCGATGCCGGCGCCAGCCGCGCCATCACGCAGTTCTTCTTCGAGAACGATCTTTATTTCCGCTATCTCGATCGCGTACGCGGCGCCGGCATCGCCGTCCCGGTCGTGCCGGGAATTCTGCCGGTACAAAATTTCAAGACCGCCAAGGCCTTCGCGGCGCGCTGCGGCGCCTCGGTGCCGGCCTGGCTCGCCGAGCGCTTCGACGGCCTCGACGACGACGCCGCGACGCGCAAGCTGATCGCCGCCGCGGTCGCCGCCGAGCAGGTGCTCGACCTGGTCGATCACGGCGTCACCGACTTTCACTTCTACACCATGAACCGTGCCGACCTCGTTTACGCCATCTGCCATCTGCTCGGCCTAAGACCGGTCAAGAAGCCGGACACAGGGGTAGCAGACGGACGCGGCGCACTCCCTTTCGCCGTAGCGGAGCCGGTTGGGGCGAGGAGGCTCGGACGATGAAGGCTGTGCTCCGTTCTCCCACTGAGGTGACGCTGCGCCGCCTCGCCGCCGAGCGCATCCTGGTCATCGACGGCGCCATGGGCACCATGATCCAGGCGCTCGGCCTCGACGAGGACGGTTTCCGCGGCGCCCGCTTCGATGCCTGGAACCGCGAGGTGCGCGGCAACAACGATCTGCTCAACCTCACCCGCCCGGATTCGGTGCGCGCCATTCACCTCGCCTATTTCCGCGCCGGCGCCGACATCGTCTCGACCAATACCTTCTCCTCGACCCGCATCGCGCAGGCCGACTACGCCATGGCCGAGATCGCGTACGAGCTCAATCTCGAAGGCGCCCGCCTCGCGCGCGAGGCTGCGCGCACCGCGCAGGACGAGGACGGCGCGCAGCGATTCGTCGCCGGCGCCATCGGCCCGACCAATCGCACCGCCTCGATCTCGCCCGACGTTCTCAACCCGAGCTTCCGCTCGATCACCTTCGACGAGCTGCGCGCCGCCTATATCGAGCAGATCCGCGGCCTGCTCGACGGCGGCGTCGATGCGCTCCTGATCGAGACCATCTTCGACACCCTCAACGCCAAGGCGGCGATCCACGCCATCGCCGCGGAGCTCGAGGCGCGCGGCACCGCATTGCCGGTGATGATTTCGGGCACCATCACCGACCGCTCCGGCCGCCTGCTCTCCGGCCAGACGCCGGAAGCGTTTTGGAATTCGATCGCGCACGCCGCACCGCTGTCGGTCGGCTTCAATTGCGCGCTGGGCGCCAAGCAGATGCGCGCGCACCTCGCGGCGCTGGGCAAGGTGGCCGACACGCTGATCTGCGCCTATCCCAATGCCGGGCTGCCCAACGAATTCGGCCGCTACGACGAAGGACCGGACGCCATGGCGACGCAGATCGGCGAGTTCGCCGATGCCGGCCTGATCAATATCGTCGGCGGCTGCTGCGGCACCACGCCGGATCACATCCGCGCCATCGCCCGCGCCGTCGCCGGCAAGGCGCCGCGCGCCGTGCCGCAAATTCCGCCGCGGCTGCGGCTTTCCGGCCTCGAAGCCTTCACGCTGACGCCCGAGATTCCGTTCGTGAATGTCGGCGAGCGCACCAACGTCACCGGCTCGGCGCGCTTTCGCAAGCTGATCACCGCCGGCGACTACACCGCGGCGCTGGCAGTGGCGCGCGACCAGGTCGAGAACGGCGCGCAGATCATCGACGTCAACATGGACGAAGGCCTGCTCGATTCCGAGACGGCGATGACCACGTTCCTCAATCTGGTGGCGTCCGAGCCCGACATCGCCCGGGTGCCGGTAATGATCGATTCGTCGAAGTTCTCCGTGATCGAGGCCGGGCTGAAATGCGTGCAGGGCAAGGCGGTGGTCAACTCGATCTCGCTGAAGGAAGGCGAGGATGCCTTCATTGCCCATGCGCGGCTGGTGCGCCGGCACGGCGCCGCCGTCGTCGTCATGGCGTTCGACGAGGCCGGCCAGGCCGACACGCTGGAACGCAAGACAAAAATCTGCGCCCGCGCCTACGACATCCTGGTGAACCGCGTCGGCTTTCCGCCGCAGGACATCATCTTCGATCCCAACATCTTCGCCATCGCCACCGGCATGGAGGAGCACAACGGCTATGGCGTCGCTTACGTCGAAGCGGCGCGTTGGATCAGGAAAAACCTGCCGCACGCCCATGTCTCGGGCGGCGTCTCGAACCTGTCATTCTCGTTCCGCGGCAACGAGGCGGTGCGCGAGGCAATGCATTCGGTGTTCCTCTATCACGCCATCAAAGCCGGCATGGATATGGGCATCGTCAACGCCGGCCAGATGGTGGTGTACGACGATCTCGATGCCGAATTGCGCGAGTCGTGCGAGGACGTGGTGCTCAACCGCCGTGCCGACGCGGCCGAGCGGCTGCTGGCGCTCGCCGAGCGCCACCGTGGCCACGGCAAGGAGAAGAAGGAAGCCGACCTCGCCTGGCGCGAATGGCCGGTGGAGAAGCGGCTATCGCACGCGCTGGTGCACGGCATCACCGATTTCATCGCAGCCGATACCGAACAGGCGCGGCGCAGCGCGCCAAGACCGCTCGCCGTGATCGAAGGACCGCTGATGGACGGCATGAACGTGGTCGGCGACCTGTTCGGCTCCGGCCGCATGTTCCTGCCGCAGGTGGTGAAGTCGGCCCGGGTGATGAAGCAGGCCGTCGCCTATCTGATGCCGTATATGGAGGCCGAGAAGGACGGCCGCGGGCACGCTTCGTCGAACGGCAAGATCGTGCTTGCCACGGTGAAGGGCGACGTCCACGACATCGGCAAGAACATCGTCGGCGTCGTGCTCCAATGCAACAACTACGACGTGGTCGATCTCGGCGTCATGGCGCCCGCTGACAAGATACTCGACGCCGCAATCGCCGAGCAGGCCGATATCATCGGGCTGTCCGGCCTGATCACGCCGTCGCTCGATGAAATGTGCCACGTCGCCGCCGAGATGGAGCGCAGGGGTTTCGACGTGCCGCTGCTCATCGGCGGCGCCACCACCAGCCGCGTGCACACGGCGGTGAAAATCCACCCCAACTACCGGCGTGGCCAGACCGTCTATGTCAACGACGCGAGCCGCGCCGTCGGCGTCGTCTCGTCGCTGCTGTCGCGCGAAAGCCGCGAGCGCACCGTCAACGACGTGCGCGCCGAATATGCCCGCATCGCCACCGCCCACGCCCGCGGCGAGGACAACAAGCAGCGGCTGTCGATCGACGACGCCCGCGCCAACGCGCTCAAGCTGAACTGGTCGGGCAATTACCGGCCGCCGGTGCCCGCGGCGCTTGGTGTGCACCGGCTTGCCGATCTGGCGATCGAGGATTTGATCGCGGCTATCGACTGGTCGCCATTCTTCGCCACCTGGGAGCTGACCGGCAAATATCCCGCCATCCTCGACGACAAGGTGGTCGGCGAGGCGGCACGCAGCCTGTTCGCCGACGCCCAGGACATGCTGCGCAAGATCGTCGCCGAACGCTGGTTCCGCGCCAACGCGGCGATCGGGCTGTGGCCGGCCAACGGCGAAGGCGACGATATTCTGGTTTTTGCCGATGAGGCCCGCTCGAAGCCGATCGCGACGTTGCACACGCTGCGCCAGCAGCTAGCGCGCCGCGAAGGCCGCGCCAACGTGGCGCTGGCCGACTTCATCGCGCCTCGGGCCAGCGGCCTCGCCGATTATATCGGCGCGTTCGCGGTCACCGCCGGCATCGGCGAGGAAGCGATCGCCGAGCGCTTCAAGCACGCCAACGACGACTACTCGGCGATCATGGCCAAGGCGCTGGCCGACCGCCTCGCCGAAGCCGCCGCCGAGCACGTACATCGACGCGTGCGCAAGCAGTTCTGGGGGTTTGCGGCCGACGAGAATTTGGGCAACGCCGAATTGATCGCGGAAAAATACCGCGGCATCCGCCCGGCGCCAGGCTATCCGGCACAACCCGACCACACCGAGAAGGCGACGCTGTTCGCGCTGCTCGACGGCGAGAAAATCGGGGTACGCCTGACCGAAAGCTTCGCCATGTGGCCGGGCGCCTCGGTGTGCGGCCTCTATTTCAGCCACCCCGACAGCTATTATTTCGGCGTCGGCAAGATCGAGCGCGACCAGGTCGAGGATTACGCCAGGCGCAAGGGTTTGACGCTGGAGCAGACGGAAAAGTGGCTGGCGCCGATCCTCAACTACGATCCGCTGGCGATCGCGCGCAGTGCGGCCGAATAGCAGCGATTCACCATCCGCCCGTCGCCGCGAACGCGGAGACCCGGTCCTGGATGTTCGTCTCTCGCTTCTGGATTCCCGCTTACGCGGGACTGAGCGAAAGCTTTCCGGCCGCCCTACCCCGCAATCGCGCGCTCCACGAACAGCGCCGCTTCGAGCGCCAAACGGTCGCGGCCGAAGCGGCCGACGACCTGGATGCCGAGCGGCAGGCCGCTGTCGCTCAAGCCCGGCACGTTGACGCACGGCGTGCCCATCAGCGTCCACAGCCGGTTGAACATCGGGTTGCCGGTGGAAGACAGTCCGCGCGGCGCGGCGCCGGGCGATGACGGCGTCAGTATCACGTCGTGCCCGGCCATGATGTCGGCGAACACTTGCCGGCCGCGGCTCGCGGTGCGGCGCGCGGCGTCGTAGGCGTCGGCGGTGATGGCGGCCGCGGCATCGAGCGACTCGCGCAGTTCTTTGCCGAGCCGGTCGCGATGATTGTCGTATTCGTAGGCGCGCGAACGGAACGTCTCGTAGTCCTGGATGACGAATTGCGCTGCGTAAGCCTCTTCCAGGATCGGCGGCGGCGCCACGTCGACGACCGTGGCGCCGGCCTTCTCGGCGCTGCGCGCCGCGTGCTCGATCGCCTGCTGCATCGCCGGGTTCGCCTGCGGCCACAGATGGGTGCGCACGAGCGCAATGCGCGGCGCCGCCGGCGCCGACCGGTCGACGCGCAGGTCGCGCTGCAAAATCGCCGCGGTCGCGAACGCGACGTCGACGACGCCGGCGCCGAACACGCCGGCGGTGTCGAGATGCCAGGCGACGTCCTTGATGCCGGGCATCGGGAGCAGCCGATAGGACGGCTTGAAGCCGGTGACGCCGCAGAACGACGCCGGGCGGATCACCGAGCCCGCGGTCTGGGTGCCGAACGCGATCGGCAGCATGCCGGCGGCGACCGCCGCCGCGGAGCCGGACGACGAGCCGCCCGGCGTATGCGCAAGATTGTGCGGATTGTGCGTGCCGCCCGGCACCATGGTGGCGAATTCCGTGGTCACGGTCTTGCCGATGACGATGCCGCCGGCACGCCGCGTCAGCGCAACCGCCGCCGCATCGGCGCGCGGCTGGAATCCGGCATAGATCGGCGAGCCGTATTGGGTCGGCAGGTCGGCAGTGTCGAAAATGTCCTTGACGCCGACCGGCAGGCCGCGCAGCGGCCGCGATGCAACTTTCGCGTCGTCCGCCGCCCGCCGCGCTGCGACCAGATCGAGCGCGACGAAGGCGCCGATTTCCTTCTCGCGCGCGGCAATGGCTTCGGCGCACAAGTCGACGACGGCACGCGGCGTGAGATCGCCCGATTCAATGCGGCGGGCGAGAGCGAGGGCGGAAAGCATGTAACTGAACCCGATCGTTGATGGCCGGCATGGTTAACGCATTCCTTATCGCCCGGCCAGAGCAAGATCATTGAATAGTCCTTAACAGAATTCCTCGCATTGTGTTTTGCCATGGCGTGTGG
>JASHQO010000078.1 GCA_030039105.1 Xanthobacteraceae bacterium | reverse complement strand
CGTCGACCGGCACGTCTTTGACATCGAGCTTGTAGATCGTCGTGCCGTCGTTTTTCGCCGGCGTGATGCTCAGATACGTCGCGTCCTTGTCGGGATTGCCGCCCCAACCCGCGGCGGTGCCGATGAGATGCCGGACGGGATCGACTTCGCCTTTGGCCCCGAACGCATGGGCAAAGCCGCCGGTATAGTTATTGAGGACGAGCAACGCGTCGCGGATGTCTTTCTGGCTGTTCCGATCCCAGTTCGGAACGTCGAACGTTCCCGGGCTCTGCTGCTCGACCTCGATGGCATCCTGCAACGCGTGGACCCGATCCAGGTCTTTCGGATCGTTGGGGTCGACCAGGGTCCGTATCGCCAGCAGCACGTAGCGCGTGCCGACATTTGCCGGCGTGAAGGTATGCGTGCCCGCTCCATAATAGACGCCGGGAACGTCGTGGTCTTCGTTGACCGCCTGCAAGGACATGAAGCGCTTGCCGGGGTCCGGCATCGTGATCGCGACCGGCCCGGCGTCGAGGTCGAACACGCCCGACGAATAGAGCGTATCGCGGTTGAGCCGGATGACGATCTGGTTGTCGATCGACGCAGGCTCGCGCCGATGGAACAGCTTGCCGAGACCGCCTTCCTTCACGGAGCTGCTCATGTAGAGGTCGCTCTCGGCGCGAGCGAAGTTGTCGACGGTGACGGCAACGGCGGCGCCGGAAGGCCGTTGCGCCAGCGCCGGCGCCGGCGTGCCGGCCAATGCAAGGGCCAACAGGGCAGTCATCTTCATGGCGACTTTCATGGCGACTCGCTCCTTTAGTCGATCTTCGCCAGCGGCGGCGGCGTCCACTCGCACGTCTGCGCGGCCGCGTTTGGCACGTAAGCGCGGAACGTCAGCGAAAACGGCTTACCCTCCGCCGATGGCAGCCGGTTCGATTCGGGGACACCGGAAACCGGCTTCGGCCCGACCGCGATTTTCAGCGATCCATCCGTTTCCTTTTGCAGCGGCGAATGGTTGTTGAAATTGTACCGCTTCAAGGAATTGGGCACGACGCGATAGTCCGGCACGCCGACCAGGATCACCGACCAATAGGCGTTCGCCACCGTGTCCGGCAGCTTGTCGGCCGGAAAGTGCATGACATAGCTATTGCTGCCGTTGAGCGGCTGCTCGTTGGCGTCGCGAGTTGCGCTGAAGTAGACCACCTCGCCAGGACTGTTGGCCCAGATGCCGGCGTAGTTCGCGGCTGTCCGCAGCCGGTAATTGGCGCCGTAATTGCCGCCGGTATTGGCGCAAAGCCAATGGTTGCGGTACGGCGTGGTCTTGGTCAGCGCGTCTTCCTTGAATTGCGCGATGATCGGACGCAACTGCGCATCAATTGCCGCGCGGGCGTCCCTGCCGGACTCCACGTAGGCCGCAACGGCGCGAACCTTCTGCTGCATTTCGGCGGCATTGGGCGCGACGTCGAGCGCGCTCGACAGGCGGCTATCGACCGCATCGAAGATGTCCGCCCCGATCGGGTCCGCATTGTCGAACATCGCCATCGCGGGAGGCGCCGCAATCAGCGGCGTGCCCAACGCCGTCGCCTTGAATTGCTGTTGCAGCCGAACGGCGCCGTCGGGGTCGCCCTTGATTTCCACGCGGCCAAGCATCTTGGCCTTGCTGGAATGCAATTCGATGCGGCCGACGTCGTTCGGAACGTCGCCCGTGAAGCCCGGCTTGACCAGCGCGAACTTGCCGTACGGCTTCGATGGTAACGTCCGCTCGTTGATATTGACGATCACCTCGCCCCATTCATCGAGGATCTGCGCCGTGTAGTAGCGGCCCTCGATCTCCGGGATTTCGAGCAGGACGGGCGTGCGGTCATCCACCGCAAACCACGCTTCGAAGTAGGCGACGTCGAAGTTCGGGTTGACGAAATCGGCGGCGCCGAGCGGATTGTATTTGACCGTGTTGTAGGCGAAGCCATTGCCGCGGCGGTCCATGTGCTCCTGCCGGATCACGAGCATGCGCCCGAGCAGATAGGTATAGGCGTCGGCCAGCGTCTTTTCGTCCGGCTTGGCCGCAGGCATCTGCGCCCAGGCCGATCCGGCGATGCCGGCGCCGATGCCGAGCGTTGCGAGGAGCAACAGAACGGCAACGCTGCGGAATTTCATGGACACTCCCTCCGTCGAGCCTGCGCGACGGCTTTCTGCACCGTCGCGGCGGGGCCCGGCGCCGACGCGGCGGCGAGGGTCGTGGAGCCAAGCAAGATATTGCGGCGATCGAGCTCGCTCTTGTTCAGGTTCGAGGGGTCTCCTGCGTTGGCATTGGACATCGGTCGCTCCCGGTTCTGACGACACAACGAAAGCCAAGATGGCTCGTCGACGTATCCACCGCTTCCGCATGGCGCGCGGCCGGGCGGTAGCGGCGGCAGTAATTCGGCGCGCACAAGTGCGAGCCGCCTTTGATGACCTTGCGCGGAATCTTGATCTGCGGCTGGCCGGGGTCGTAGCTCGCCTCCTCGCCGCCGCCGCGCGGATTTTCCGGAATGCAGCACGCCTTCGCCGCGTCGGGCTCGTGCTTGGCCGACCACCAATCGGACGTCCATTCCCAGACATTGCCGATCATGTCGTGGATGCCGTAGCCGTTCGGCGGAAACGCCATCACCGGCGAGGTGCGCTCGAAGCCGTCGGCGCAGAGATTCTGGTGTGGAAAATTGCCCTGCCAGGTATTGGCCATGTGCCTGCCGCCGGGCGTAAGCTCATCGCCCCAGGCGAACTCGGCGTCGTCGAGGCCGCCGCGCGCGGCGAATTCCCATTCGGCTTCGCTCGGCAAGTCCTTGCCGGCCCATTGCGCATAGGCGAGCGCGTCGCCATAGGCGACGTGGACGACCGGATGATCGTCGAGCCCGCTGAGCGAGCTGCGCGGGCCGTAAGGCCGCCGCCAATTGGCGCCGCGCTTGAACTCCCACCATTGCGACCAGTCGCGCAGATCGACCGGCGTTTTCGGCGGCGCGAACACCAGCGACGCGGCTTTGAGCATATGCGGCAGCGCACCCGGATAATCTTTCGCTTCAGGCGCGATCTCGGCGAAGGTGACGTGACCGGTGGCATTGACGAATTGGCGAAACGCGCGATTGGTCACCGGCGTGCGGTCGATCCAGAAGCCGTCGACGGTGACCCGGTGCGACGGCGCCTCCTCCGGATAATGCCTGTCGGAGCCCATGCGGAACGTGCCGCCGGGAATGAACACCATGCCGGCGGTGACGCCTGCCGTTGCGGCGTCGGCCGGTACGCTCGTCGGCGAATCCAGCATCGTGTGCTCGCCCCGCGTTACGCCGCTGCGGGCTCAGCCGCGCGCACGCGCCAGCCCCGCAACAAACTCTTGCGTTCACGACAATCGCGCCAAGCGCCGTTTCAGAACGAGATTAAGTCTTCTTGCAGCCGATTTTCTTGTGCAGCGCAGGAGCGACGGCCAAGCTCAAGCTCCCGCGGGCCGTGAGAAAAAGCAGGAGCAAACCCGCGGGCCAACTGACGATCTGCTGCACAAAGGATCCGCAGCAGGCGACAGAAGACTATCCGGCGTTGGGATGTTTTTTATATGACAAATGCGTGAGCTGGAATTTTTTGCCGCGGTGATATTGCCGAGAATTTTATGAGTAGCGGCGATATTGTCCAAAATTGCACACTGCTGGGTATCGCTCTGCGGCGGCAACGAATCTTTTTGGGCGAACGATGCGCGCTCCGGCGCCGCCGGCTGCCGGCCGGCCGCGCAAAATCGACGGCGGCTTGCAAAAAAGCGGCGTGTTTTCCGTCGCTTACAAAAGCGCCCCGAGGCAATTTCATTCGTGCTTGACGGCGCCGGCAAAAAGCGTACCGGAATTGTCAGCCTGCCCGTCGAAGGGCGCATTCCGGATGCGATCCGAAGATGCGGGGTGGGTGCGGTGCCCGCGCGCGGTCTCGCAAACCGCTCCCGGGCGGCTTCAGGCATCATGTCCACCGGCACGACGACCGGTGCGCGGGGTGCTTCCGCTGGACTGGGACAGGAAAGCGCGGGTAACGCCGCGCCGACCAAGTCGCAGGAAACCTGGCCTGAAGTCGAAAAGCCGGGGCGTAGAACCCTCGGCCAAAGCCGCGGTGGGGCGCCGAGAGGCGAGCGCGCCGAGCAGCGCAAGGCGCGCGCCACGCCTCGCAAGCGTGGCCCTTACAGTGCGCGCCTTTCGGCGCTCCGCCTCCCTTCGATTGATGGGGAGGCGAACACAGTCGTAGCTTCCGTGCCGACAACTCGGATGCACACCGCATCGCGAGAACGAGGACGCTTATCCGTTATCCGTCATCCCCGAGGTGCGAGCCAATGCGGCGACGTTATTGGTAGTCGACGTTATTGATAGTCAACGGCAACTATTCAGCGGGGCGACGCCAGCCATGCGGCATTCGATCAAGGAACGCAACGGCTTGGGCGATGCTGTGGTCGCCAAGCCACGCTGCAACGAAATCACCGCCGCGACCGTGATTTCCATTGCCGGCACGCTGGCATGCGCGCCGCCGTCGGCTAAGCTTCACGCGGCGGCAAGCTTTTCCGAGGAGACGCGAGCAAGCAAATACCGGGAGGCGACCATGAGGCCGAATCGCTGCGCGACGCGCGCCGCCGCTATTGAGCTTTCTCAGCCCTTGCTTGGTCGATTGCATGTCGGATTTCTACTCGCCGCGGCGCTGCTCGCGCTCGCCGCGGTGATCGCAACGTCGAAGATTTCGCGCGCCGACGAAAACGGCGTCAGCTTCTGGATACCGGGATTCTTCGGCAGCCTTGCCGCCACGCCGCAGCAGCCGGGCTGGTCGTTGGCGTCGATCTACTATCACACCGACGTCTCCGGCGGCGGCAGCACCGCCCTGTCCAGGGAAATCGGCCTCGGCCAGTTCAATCCGACGCTCAACGTCAACGTCAACGCCAATCTTCATGGCGTCGGCAATATCGGCTTCATTGCCCCGAGCTACGTGTTCGCGACGCCGTTCTTCGGCGGTCAGGCTTCGGCCACCTTGCTGGCGGGGTACGGCCGCAATGCCGCGTCCCTGGATGCGACCGTCGGCGGCACGCTAGCCGGCATTCCGCTGCCGAACCGGACAATCGACCTGCAGCAGACCACCTGGGGCTTCACCGACCTGGTGCCGCAATTCGCGGTGCGCTGGAATTCCGGAGTCAACAATTTCATGGCCTACATTACCGGCGACGTACCGGTCGGGCTCTACCATTCGAGCAACCTGGCCAATATGGGCCTCGGCCACGGCGCGCTCGACGGCGGCGCCGGCTACACCTATTTCGATCCGAAGACCGGCCATGAATTTTCCGTGGTGACCGGATTCACCGGAAACTTCGAAGATCAATCCACCGGATATACCAGCGGCATCGACTGGCACCTCGATTGGGGCGCCTCGCAATTTTTGACCAAGCAGGTGCAGGTCGGCGTGGTCGGCTACATCTACGACCAGATCACGCCCGACCGCGGCTGCGCCCCGATTATTTGCCCGTTCGAATCGCGCGTGCTCGGCGTCGGCCCGCAGTTCGGCTATATCTTCCCGCTGAGCAAGGATTGGCAGGGCTACGTCAACCTGAAGGCCTACGGCGAATTCGACCACGCTAACCGGCCCGACGGTTGGAACGCTTGGCTGACATTCGCAATCTCACCGGCGGCGCCGGCGCCGCCCGCGGCAAAGTCCATCGTCACCAAATAGAATTGTGGGCTCAAAACAGCGGCGTGCCAGGGACGAAGGCGTCGAACGCCGCCCAGAACTGGGTGCGGAAGCGGTCCTGCTCCATCAACAATTCGTGCTTGGCGCCGGCGACGACGAGGTGCGAGCCGGCGCGCAACAGCGTAGCGAAATCCTCGATGGCGAGGTTCGAGACCAGGACGTCGCTGCCGGCGGCGATGATCAGGATCGGCTGGCGGATCTGGGCCGGATAGGTCCGCTCCTGCATCGTCCGCATGGTGCGGTACGCGGCGTCGGTCCAGGCCACGGTCGGCTCGCCGAGCGCCAGCGCCGGCTCGGCTTCGAGGATCGCGGCGTTGCGTGCGTAGCGTACCGGATCGGAGGTGAGAATATTGCCGACGAACGGCTGGGCGTGGATGATGCCGGTCTCGCCGGCGTTGGGCACATACATGCCACCGAAGCCGGCAAGCCGCAGCGTGCGCACGATCAGTCTCGCCGTCGAGGTCGCGGGAAAACCCTGCAGGCCGATCAGCGGCGCGATCAGCACCATGCGGTCGAACCAGCGGCGGCCGCGATGGGCGGCGCGAATGAGCACGGTGGCGCCGGTGGAGTGGCCGAGCGCGAACAGCGGCGGCGGGCAATCGGGCAGCACGATCTCGTGGATGAAGGTCTCGAGGTCGGTGTCGTAGTCGGCGAAGTCGCGCACATAGCCCTTGTGGCGGTCGCCGAGCAGGCGGTCGGACAGGCCCTGGCCGCGCCAGTCGAGCGTCGCCACGGCAAAGCCGCGGGCGCGCAGGTCGCGCACGGTCTCGAAATATTTTTCGATCCATTCGGCGCGGCCCTGCAGCAGCACCACGGTGCCCTTGCGGCCGGCCGGCGGCAGCCAGCGGGCGAAGCGCAAATTCACCCCGTCGGGCGTTTTCAGCGTGCCGGTGACGAAATTGTCCGGAACCGGATTGGCGGGGATCGAGACGAGTTTCATGGAAAATCGCGCCGTGCCGAAGCGGCCTTCCGCTTATAACAGCCCGTCGCGGTCGCTCAAGCTCAAGCCTTTGGCCGGCGGCTTGATTCTCTCGGTTTTACAGGCGTTTTGGTCCATCTTGCGGGCTTAAAGGGCCGTTCCCATATCTCTTCTGCGCAGGCCAGTGACGGCTGCGCATCCATAGGCCGGGCCCATCCGGGCAGGCCATCCGCATGTCGCTTCACAAGGAGGATATGCCATGCGAACTTTCGATCTTGCTCCCCTTTATCGTTCCACCGTCGGCTTCGACCGGCTGTTCTCGCTGCTCGATCAGGGCCTCGAGGGCGCCGCTCCCGGCTACCCGCCCTACAACATCGAGCGCACCGGCGAGAATGCCTACCGCGTCACCGTCGCGGTTGCGGGCTTCGATGAGCCGGAGCTGTCCATCGTAGCCAAGGAAAACACGCTCACCATCCGCGGCGAGAAAAACGCCAAGGAGGAAGGCAAAGACGGCGAGGTGCTCTATCAGGGCATCGCGGCGCGCACCTTCGAGCGCGTGTTCCAGCTCGCCGATTTCGTCCAGGTGAAGGGCGCGAGCCTCGAGAACGGTCTCCTGCACGTCGACCTCGTGCGTGAGATTCCCGAGGCCAAGAAGCCGCGCCAGATCCCGATCGGCAACGGCAAGGCGGTCGAGGCCCCGAAGCAGGCTGCGTAAGCCGCCTGGGTTTGGACCAAAGGGAGCGCCCCGGATCTTCCGGGGCGCTTTGCGGTTCAGTTAGCGAGGAATTTGCCGAGCGCGTCGAGCACCGCGTCCGGCTGCTCCAGTTGCGGCAAATGTCCGGCGCGTGCAATCGGCTCGATCCGCGCGGCCGCAATTTTTTGCGCGAACGCCTTGGCGTAGGCCGGCACGACGATGCGATCGCTGTCGCCCCAGACGATCAGGGTCGGCGCGGCGATGCGATGAATGCGGTTGCCCAGGCCCCGATCGGCGATCGGCCAGACGAATTTTCCGGTGCAGGCCTGCGACCAGATCGATTGCGCCTGGGTGTCGACGCGCTCCGCCGCGTCGGCCGGCACATCGAAGAACCGCTGCGCCGCTGCGCCGTCCGGATCGGCGAACAGCGCGGCGCGGCGCGTTTTGTCGGAGAGAATCATCCAATTCTGCACCGGATGATCGTCGAGCCATAATCCAACCGGATCGATCAGCACCAGGCGGCCGACCGATTTGGGCGAAGCCGCCGCGATCTCGGCGGCAACGAGGCCGCCGAACGAGTGGCCGACCAACACCGGCGCCGAGAGCTTGAGCGCGTCGAGCAACTCTTCGTAATAGACGACGATGTCGAGCCAGCTATCGAGTGCGTGAACCGCTTCGTGATCGCCGCGGCTGGTGCCGGGGAATTTCGGCGCATAGACGGTGTTTCTCTCGGCGATGCGGGCAAGGAACGCGCGGTCAGGCGCCAGGCCCCAAGGTCCATGCAGATAGACGAGCGGCGCGCCGTTGCCGCCGATCTCGACCTCGGTTTCGATCCGGCCTTGCCAAAGTTTCAGCTTGCGAGTTTCCGCCGTCGCCATGCTGCGCTCCCGCGGGCTTTAGGACGCAGCCGCCATGGCCGGCGCGGCGCGTTTCGCCTTGAGGCGCTGCGGCCACCAATGGTCTTCGTACTTATCGTCCCACTGGCCGGCGAGATACGGCAGCACCTCGCGCGCGAACAGGTCGATGTTGCGCTTGCACAGCTCGGTCGGCATCGAGCCGAAATGCAACAGCGCCAGCAGATGGCCCATGCGCAATTGCTTGATGCCGTCGAGCAACTGCTCGCGCACGGTTTTCGGCGAGCCGACGACGACGTAGCCGCGCGCATAAAAGTCCTTGGCTTTGAGCGCCAGCGGATCGACCTGGGCGCGCGGATTGTTCTTCAGCGTCTGCACCAGCCCGTCGTATTCGAGGCAGCCGGGGATCGCCAGGTAATGTTGCGGCGAGTACAGCAGCTTGTGAAAGAAATACTCGGCGTGCTCGGCGTAGAGGTCCTCGGCCTCGGCGTCGGTCTCGGCGACGCCGATGAGCTGCAGGAAGCTCAAGCGATGCGGATTGTCGTCGCGGCCCTTGCGCACCGCCATGTCCCAATAGCGGTCGGTCACCGACTTGGCGTTCCTGGCGCCGAAATAGCTCAGGTGGCAGAAGCAATAATCGTGATCGACGACGTATTCGGCGGTCGAGGAAAAGCCGGCGCCGGGAATCCAGACCGGCGGATGCGGTTGCTGAATCGGCCGCGGCCACAGGTTGACCATGCCGAGCTGATAATGCTTGCCGTTCCAGGCAAAGATCTCGCGCGCCGACCACGCCTTGATTACCAACGCCAGCGCCTCGCGATAGCGCTCGCGCTGCTCGACCGGGACGACGCCGTTCGAGATCACCGCGTCCGACGGCAAGCCGGTCGGGAAGCCGGCAATCAGCCGGCCGCCGCTGATGCAGTCGAGCATGGCGTATTCCTCGGCGATGCGCGTCGGCGGCGTGGTCGACGGCAGTGTCGAGCCGAGCTGGACGATGGCGACGTTCCGACCGTTGGTCTGTTGCGCCAGCACCGAGCCCATCAGGCTCGGATTGGCCATGAAGCCGTAGACGTTCTGATGATGCTGGTTGGTGCACAGGCCGTGGAATCCGGCGTTGGCGGCGTACAGCAATTCGTCCAGCGTCGCGTTGTAATACGCGCCGACTTTTTCGGAGTCGGCGACGTCGAACCAGATCGGATCGATGAAAGCAGAATCGTAGCGCTGCACGAAATCCTTCGGCAGGTCGCGATACGGCATCAGGTGGAACATGCACACTTTCACGGCGGCGCCTCCGCAGCAGCTTTCGCCGCCATGCTAGGGTGCCTTGGTGACGTTGACCAGCGGGACGACGCGTCCCTCACTTCGCCGCGGCGTCGCGCTCGATGAAAATCCAGATGCCGTTATTGTCCGACGACGACAGGACGCGCAGCCGCAGATCGCGGGTCGGATCGTCAAAGTCGCCGGACCAGCCGAATTCGAGATCGACAGGGGCTTCGTCCAGCGCATCCTTGATGCGGCCCTGGAAATCGTTGCTCGCCATGCACGGCGATATGGCGAACAGATTTTGCCCGATCGGAATCTCGCCGTAGCCGGACTTTTTCGACTCGGTCTGGCTGTAGAACATGATGGTGCCCTCACGATCGATCAGGATGACGCCGAAGGGCAGGTTGTCGAGCTGGTATCGGCTTAAGCGTTCGATGTGTTTGACGAGATCGGCAGCGTCGAAGCGAACGGCATCCGGCCGCATAGCGTCCTCTTTGCCCGCGAGGTTTATTGTTTCGCGCAGCGCTTGAAGAATATCGGCAAAACGATAGTGCAATGCGCCTGGCCGATTTGGCAAGCAATCAGCCGTTTAATCAATCGTTTAGCGGCTCAACCGCTGCGGGCTTAGGGGCCGCTGCACGCGGCGGCGCCGGTGGCGGCGATGGCGCAGCGGTGCTGACCTCGGAGCCGATCGGCGGCTTGAGCGCCGCCGGGCGCGGACGCGGCAGCGGCGGTGATGCGATCGCGCCGGCACGGCTCGGCGGTGCCAGGGTCGCCGGCGGCGCATAGCCCGTCGGCGGCCGCAGCGTCGGCGGCTCGAGGTCGGGCGCATCATCGAAATCCGCCGGATCGTACGGCGACATCATGCCGTACTGGCCGTAGCGGCCCGGCCCCGGCACGATACGGTTGGCGTCGCGGATCGCGCCGGTGCGCGCATCGATCACCACGCGCATCAGGATGCCGCGATAGTCGGTGGCGCGTAGCACGTAGGTGGTGCCTTCGCGCAGCGGCGGCGCCAACGGATCGAAGCCGGCCTGCGCCGCGATCTTGGCGATTTCGTAGGCCGAGACGAAGCCGGTCACGGGCTCCGTCGCTTGCACCGCTGCCGCTGCCGCCGGCGGCGTCTGGGCACGGCCGGGTGCGGCCAACAGCAGACAAGCCAACGCACAAGAAACCGGCAAGACGCCGACGCTGAACGCTCTACGCACCGCAGACCCCTCCCCGCGCCGTCGCCCACAGCATATTCGCCCGCAGGCGAAACGTGTATCGAAATTTGGGCGGCCCTTGGGCGCAATTCAGGACGTCTGACAAAGTTCCAGGAAACGTTCGATTTCCGCGCCGGTCGTCGCAAACGACGTCACCAGACGGGCCAGGACTCGATCGGGGCCGACAGCGAGGCTGTCGCTCGAACGTATATAATAGTCGGCGCCCGCGGCCTTGAGCCTGTCATCGAGGGCTTTCGGCAACAAAACGAACACAAGATTAGCCTCGACCGGCCAGACCGGCGCCAAGCCGGCCGCGGCCAGGCCTTGCGCCAGGCGGTCCGCCATGGCGTTGGCGTGACGAGCGAGCGTCAGCCAGCAGTCGTCGGCCAGGAAGGCCGCCATTTGCACGGCGAGGAAGCGGTGCTTGGAGAGAAGATGCCCGCTGCGCTTGCGCCGTTCGGCCATGAATGCGGCGCGGGACGGATCGAATATGACGACCGCCTCCGCCGCCATGGCGCCGCCTTTGGTGGCCCCGAACGACAGCACGTCGATGCCGGACTGCCAGGTCATCTGCGCCGGCGTGGTGTTGAGGCGGACCAGCGCATTGGCGAAACGCGCGCCGTCCATGTGCGCGGCGAGGCCGCGGCCATGGGCGATTTCGCACAGCGCCGCGATTTCGTCGGGGCGATAGATGGTGCCGGCCTCGCTCGCTTGCGTGATCGACAGCGCCGCCGCGACCATCTGATGCGGGCTATGGCCGCCATAGCCGGCCAACGCGGCTTTCAAGGTCGACGGCACGATCTTGCCGGCGCCGCCGGGCAGGCCGGCAAGCTTCAGTCCGCCGCCGAAAAACTCCGGCGCGCCGCATTCGTCGGTCGCGATATGGGATTCGGCGTGACAAAACACGACGCCCCAAGGCGGCGTGACTTGGGCCAAGGCCAGCGCATTGGCGGCGGTCCCGGTCGGCACCAGAAACACCGCGACCTCGTGCTCGAAGACGTCGGCGAGCTTCCGCTCGACGGCTCCGGTGCAATCGTCATTGCCGTAGCCGCGGACGAACCCGCTGTTGGCCTCGACGATGGCGTCGAGAATGGCGGGCGCCACCGCCGCGGTGTTGTCGCTGGCGAAGTGCATAACGCGGAGCGTAGCCCGGATAGCGCGCTGCGCAATCCGGATCGAGCGCGACGCTGCGCCAAATTCCCCGGATTTCACCGCGCTCAATCCGGGCTACGGCGCATCGGCCATTGCGCGGCAGCGCTTCCCATGATCCACTGCCGCTTGCGGACCGTGGCAGCAATCCGCGTCGGATCGGTAGGCTTTTTGGACCTTTTCGCCGCGCTCGCGAGGGCTCTGCCCTTGTGTTGTCGCCAGGAATTTGCCATGTTCAGCATAGGACAGCATTGCTGTCCCAATTGGTGAAGCTCTCCACCCGCGGTCGCCGGCGGGGAGCTATCCGCCGGTTAGGCGAGGGCGCGTCGGACGGCGGCAAAGAAAGCAGCCACAGGCCTCTAAGCGGCACGAAGGTTGCCTCCAAGATGACTGGATCGCCCGTGCGCGCAGGACGACGCGAGCCTGCGCCGGCGGAACGCGCCGAAGCCTCGAGGCCTTGGGGTTCGGGCGCCGATGGGGAGTGCGAGGTCAACGATGAGCGCGGCAGGGTTCGGCCTGTTTGATCCGGCGCTGGAAAAGGATTCCTGCGGGGTCGGATTCATTGCCGACATCAAAGGCCGCAAGTCGCACAAGATCGTCGAAGACGCGCTGACCATCCTGCTCAATCTCGAGCACCGCGGCGCGGTCGGCGCCGACCCGCGCGCCGGCGACGGCGCCGGCATTTTGGTGCAGACGCCGCACGCGTTCTTCGCGAAGCAAGCCGCCAAGCTCGGCTTCGGCCTGCCCGCGCCCGGCCACTATGCGGTCGGCGTGCTGTTCCTGCCGCACGACGCGGCGTGGCGGCAGGAGATCGTGGACACTTACGCGGCCGTCGCCGCGCGCGACGGCATGACCGTCCTCGGCTGGCGCGACGTGCCGACCGACAATTCGAGCCTGGGCGTCTCGGTGAAGCCGACCGAACCGGTGCACAAGCAGGTCTTCATCGGCCGCAATCCGAAGGTGACGTCCGAGGACGAGTTCGAGCGCCGCCTCTATATCCTGCGCAAGACCATCTCCTCTGCGCTCTACGGCAAGCGCGAGCGCAGCACGTCGAACTATTATCCGGTGTCGATCTCGTGCCGCACCGTGATCTACAAGGGCATGTTCCTCGCCGACCAGCTCGGCAAGTATTATCTCGACCTGCACGACCCGGATTTTGCGAGCGCGCTGGCGCTGGTGCATCAGCGCTTCTCGACCAACACGTTCCCGACCTGGTCGCTGGCGCATCCGTATCGGATGATCGCCCATAACGGCGAGATCAACACGCTGCGCGGCAACAACAACTGGATGGCGGCGCGGCAAGCCTCCGTGTCGTCGCCGAAGTTCGGCAACGACATCTCGCGGCTGTGGCCGATCTCCTACGAAGGCCAGTCCGACACCGCCTGCTTCGACAACGCGCTCGAATTCCTGACCATGGGCGGCTACCCGCTGGCCCACGCCATGATGATGATGATTCCGGAAGCCTGGGCCGGCAATCAGCTCATGAACGAGGAGCGCCGCGCGTTCTACGAATACAACGCCGCGCTGATGGAGCCGTGGGACGGCCCGGCGGCGATCGCCTTCACCAACGGCCGCCAGATCGGCGCCACGCTCGACCGCAACGGGCTTCGGCCCGCGCGCTACGTCGTCACCCGCGACGACCGCGTCATCATGGCGTCGGAAGTCGGCGTGCTGCCGATCCCCGAAGAAGAGATCGTCACCAAGTGGCGCTTGCAGCCGGGCAAGATGCTGCTGGTCGACCTGGAACAGGGCCGGCTCATTCCCGATGAGGAGCTGAAGACGACGCTCGCCCGCAGCCATCCTTACCGCGAGTGGCTCGACAACACGCAGATCGTGCTCGAAGACCTGCCGGCGGCGTCCGAGCACGCGCCGATCTCGAACCTGTCGCTGCTCGATCGCCAGCAGGCGTTCGGCTACACCCAGGAAGACCTGAAGATCCTGATGACGCCAATGGCGACGGCCGGCGAAGAGGCGGTCGGCTCGATGGGCAACGACACGCCGATCTCGGCACTGTCGGAACGGCCGAAGCCGCTGTTCACCTACTTCAAGCAGAATTTCGCCCAGGTCACCAACCCGCCGATCGACCCGATCCGCGAAGAGCTGGTGATGAGCCTGGTCTCGATCATCGGGCCGCGGCCGAACCTGTTCGACCTCGAGGGCCTGTCGAATACCAAGCGCCTCGAAGTGCGGCAGCCGATCCTGACCAACGCCGATCTGGAAAAAATCCGCTCGATCTCCGAGGTCGCCGAGTCCCACTTCAAGTCGCTGACCCTCGACACCACCTGGCCGGCCGAGGCCGGCGCCGCCGGCATGGCCACCGCGCTCGACGCGCTGTGCCGGCATTCCGATGCCGCGGTGAAGGACGGCATCAACATCATCATCCTGTCGGACCGCCGCGCCGGCGCCGACCGGATTCCAATTCCGTCGCTGCTCGCCTGCGCCTCGGTGCACCACCATCTGATCCGCGAGGGACTTCGCACTTCGGTCGGCATCGTCGTCGAATCCGGCGAGCCGCGCGAAGTGCATCATTTCTGCTGTCTCGCCGGCTACGGCGCCGAGGCGATCAATCCGTATCTCGCCTTCGAGACGCTCACGGCGATGAAAGGCGAGCTGCCGCAAAAGCTCGACGACAAGGAGGTCGTCAAGCGCTACATCAAGTCGATCGACAAGGGACTGCTCAAGGTGATGTCGAAGATGGGCATCTCCACCTATCAGTCCTATTGCGGCGCGCAGATTTTCGACGCGGTGGGGCTGAAATCCGAGTTCATCGCCAAGTATTTCACCGGCACCGCGACCCGCATCGAAGGCGTCGGGCTCGCCGAGATCGCCGAAGAGGCGGTGCGCCGCCACCGCGACGCGTTCTCCGACGCCCCGATCTACCGTAGCATGCTCGACGTCGGCGGCGACTACGCGGTGCGCGTGCGCGGCGAGGACCACGTCTGGAACGCGGCGACGGTGTCGGCCCTGCAGCACGCGGTGCGCGGCAATTCCTACGACAAGTACCGGGAATACGCCCGCATCATCAACGATCAGTCAAAGCGCCTATATACGATCCGCGGCCTGTTCCGCCTCAAGGGCGCCGCTGCCGACGGCCGCAAGCCGGTGCCGCTCGACGAGGTCGAGCCGGCCAAGACCATCGTCAAGCGGTTCTCGACCGGCGCCATGTCGTTCGGCTCGATCTCGCGCGAGGCCCACACCACGCTCGCCATCGCCATGAACCGCATCGGCGGCAAATCGAATACCGGCGAAGGCGGCGAGGAAGCCGACCGCTTCAAGCCGCTGCCGAACGGCGATTCGATGCGGTCGGCGATCAAGCAAGTGGCGTCGGGCCGCTTCGGCGTCACCGCCGAATATCTCGTCAATTCGGACGTGATGCAGATCAAGATCGCGCAAGGCGCCAAGCCCGGCGAAGGCGGTCAGTTGCCCGGCCACAAGGTCGACAAGACCATCGCCAAGGTGCGGCACTCGACGCCGGGCGTCGGCCTGATCTCGCCGCCGCCGCATCACGATATCTATTCGATCGAGGATTTGGCGCAGCTCATCTTCGACCTCAAGAACGTCAATCCCGACGGCGACGTCTCGGTGAAGCTCGTGTCCGAGGTCGGCGTCGGCACCGTTGCGGCCGGCGTGTCGAAGGCGCGCTCCGATCACGTCACCATCGCCGGCTACGAGGGCGGCACCGGCGCCTCGCCGCTGACCTCGATCAAGCATGCCGGCTCGCCGTGGGAGATCGGTCTCGCCGAAACCCACCAGACGCTGGTCGCCAACCGCTTGCGCGGCCGCATCGCCGTGCAGGTGGACGGCGGCATCCGCACCGGCCGCGACGTGGTGGTCGGCGCGCTGCTTGGCGCCGACGAGTTCGGCTTCGCCACCGCGCCCTTGATCGCCGCCGGCTGCGTGATGATGCGCAAGTGCCATCTCAACACCTGCCCGGTCGGCGTCGCGACGCAGGACCCGGTGCTGCGCAAGCGCTTCACCGGCCAGCCCGAGCACGTCATCAACTACTTCTTCTTCGTCGCCGAAGAGGTGCGCGAGCTGATGGCCGAGTTGGGCTATCGCACGTTCAACGAGATGATCGGGCAGATGCAGATGCTCGACCGCGTCAACGTGCTGGCGCACGCCAAGGCCAACGGGCTCGATTTCTCGAAGCTGTTCACCAAGCCGAACGTGCCGGCGGAGGTGAAGCTGTTCAATTGCGAGGCGCAGGATCACAAGATCCACGACATCATCGACCGCAAGCTGATCGCGCAGTCGCAAGGCGCGCTGGAGCGCCGTGCGCCGGTGCGCATCGAGCTGCCGATCAAGAACACCGACCGCACCACCGGCGCCATGCTGTCCGGCGAGATCGCCAAGCGCTACGGCCACGACGGCCTGCCGGACGACACCATCGTCGCCAGGTTCAAGGGCACCGCCGGCCAGAGCTTTGGCGCCTTCCTCGCCCGCGGCGTCACCTTCGAGCTCGACGGCGACGCCAACGATTACGTCGGCAAGGGCCTCTCGGGCGGCCGCATCGTGGTGCGCCCGCCGGCGCAGTCCGGCATCGTGCCCGAAGAATCGATCATCGTCGGCAACACCGTGCTGTACGGCGCCATCGACGGCGAATGCTTCTTCCGCGGCATCGCCGGCGAGCGCTTCGCCGTGCGCAATTCGGGCGCGGTAGCGGTGATCGAAGGCGCCGGCGACCATTGCTGCGAATACATGACCGGCGGCGTCGTGGTGGTGCTCGGCCGCACCGGCCGCAATTTCGCCGCCGGCATGTCGGGCGGCATCGCCTATGTGCTCGACGACGACGGCACCTTCGCCTCGCGCTGCAACACCGCCATGGTCGATCTCGAGCCGATGCCGGGCGAAGAAGACATCAACGCCAAGATCTTCCATCACGCGTCCGACCTGCAGGCCCACGGCCTGGTCGACGCGACGGCGGACATGAGCCGGTTCGATGCCCACCGGCTGCACCACCTGATCGCGCGCCACGCCCGCTTTACCGGCTCGGCGATCGCGGCGGAGATTCTGGCCGACTGGAAGACGTGGTATCCGAAATTCCGCAAGGTCATGCCGGTCGAGTACCGCCGCGCGCTGAACGAGATGAAAGCCGCGGCCATCGCCGCGGAGTGAAGCGCCAAGAACAGAGTGCGCAGTGGGCAAGATCACCGGCTTTCTCGAATACGAACGCGAGGATCGCGACTACGAACCGGTCGCCGAGCGGCTGCGTCATTGGCGCGAATTCGTGCTGCCGCTGCCGGAAACCGAATACGCCACGCAAGCCGCGCGCTGCATGAATTGCGGCGTGCCCTATTGCATGGGCACCGGCGCGGTGGCGCCGGGCACGCCGGGCTGCCCGGTCAACAACCAGATCCCCGACTGGAACGACCTGGTCTATCAGGGCAACTGGGACGAGGCGGCGCGCAACCTGCATTCGACCAACAATTTCCCGGAAGTCACCGGCCGGATCTGCCCGGCGCCGTGCGAGGCGTCGTGCACGCTCAACATCGAGGAGAACCCGGTCACCATCAAATCGATCGAGTGCGCCATCGCCGACCGCGCCATCGCGCAAGGGCTCAAGCCCGAGCGGCCGACGACGCGCACCGGCAGGACGGTCGCCATCGTCGGCTCGGGTCCGGCCGGCATGGCCTGCGCGCAGCAGCTCGCCCGCGCCGGCCACGAGGTTCACGTCTATGAGCGCTGGGCCAAGGCCGGCGGCCTTTTGCGCTACGGCATTCCCGACTTCAAGATGGAGAAGATCCACGTCGACCGCCGCGTCGCGCAGATGGCGGCGGAAGGCGTCGTGTTCCACTACGGCGCCCACGTCGGCGTCAATCTTCCGGCCGAGCAGCTCCTCAAGGATCACGACGCGGTGGTGCTGACCGGCGGCGCCGAGAAGCCGCGCGATCTGCCGGTGCCCGGCCGCGAGCTCGACGGCATCCACTTCGCCATGGATTTTCTGCCGCAGCAGAACCGCCGCGTGTCCGGCGAGCCGGCCGCCGACGGCGAACCGATCCTCGCCGGCGGCAAGCACGTCGTCGTCATCGGCGGCGGCGACACCGGCTCGGACTGCATCGGCACCTCGTTGCGCCAGGGCGCCCTGTCGGTGACCAATTTCGAGATTCTGCCGCAGCCGCCGCTGCACGAGAACAAGCCGCTGACCTGGCCGAACTGGCCGCTGAAGCTGCGCACCTCGTCGAGCCACGAGGAAGGCGCCGAGCGCGATTTCGCCGTCACCACCACGCATTTCTCCGGCTCGAACGGCGCGGTGCAGACGCTGCACTGCATGCGCGTCGACGACAAGATCGAGCCGATCCCCGGCAGCGGGTTCAAGGTCAAGGCCGATCTCGTGCTGCTCGCCATGGGCTTCGTGCACCCGGTGCACGACGGCATGGTGAACAGCCTCGGGCTCAAGCTCGACCGGCGCGGCAACGTCGCCGCCTCGACCGACGATTACCGCACCTCGCTCGACAAGGTTTTTGTCGCCGGCGACATGCGCCGCGGCCAGTCGCTGGTCGTCTGGGCGATCCGCGAAGGTCGCCAGGCGGCGCACGCGGTGGACAAATATCTGATGGGTTCGACGCTGCTGCCGCGGTGAGCTTTAAAGAGCGAAAATCATTTCAACTTGAAGCGATTTCGCTCTAGAGCCCGCCGCTGACCGGCGCCGGCGGACGCGGCGGCGCCGCGCCATCGAGCGACGCGCTCGGCGAACGGCGCACCGGCGCTGCGGGAGCGGCCGGCGCCGCAGGTCCGG